>CAKQQK010000050.1:0-20952 GCA_934270935.1 uncultured Coprococcus sp.
AACTACACGATGTGGCAGAGGATGTCATATGTGGTGGAGGATGGAATCAGCCCGGAGAGCGGACTTGCGGTTGCCGGAGGCCTCTTGCTGATCACGATGGCCAGCGGGATGATGTATTTTGAGAATAAGGATGTTATGTGATAATGCAAATACCCCGGGGCTGCTACTCCGGGGTATTCGTATATAAACTTTAAAAATTATTATGGTTTTCAAATCCAGATATATGGTTTATAATAACCTCGATTAAGCCTTTTCAGGTTCAGGATAATCTACGCCGAAGGTTTCGACTGTTACAGTCTTCATCTTCTGCTCCTGACGTGGCTTGTCGCTGTAGTCAGTTGGCACATTTGCAATCTTGTCTACTACGTCAAGTCCCTCTATAACTTTTCCGAATGCAGCATAGGCACCGTCCAGATGCGGAGATGTCTCATGCATGATGAAGAACTGGGAACCTGCTGAATCTGGCATCATTGAGCGAGCCATTGACAGTACACCAGGTGTGTGCTTCAGATCGTTCGCAAAGCCGTTCTGTGAGAATTCTCCTTTGATGGAATATCCCGGACCGCCGATGCCGATTCCCTGAGGATCTCCGCCCTGTATCATGAATCCTTTTATGACACGGTGGAAGATTACTCCGTCATAGAATCCCTTCTTTACGAGGGAGATAAAGTTGTTTACAGTATTTGGTGCGATGTCAGGATACAGCTCAGCTTTCATGACATCACCGTTTTCCATAGTGATAGTAACTATTGGATTTGCCACTAGTATCATTCCTTTCTTGATTAAGATACGGTTATGATAACATTACTTGTGAGAACAGGCAAACGAATTTTCAAACTGATGACTGCGGTAGCGGCGGTTTTTGGTATGGAATACAAAGACGAAGAAGGAGAAAGAGATGGATTGGAGAAATATAGCAAGGCCTATCATAGTCATAGGTCTCATAGTCTGTGTGGTATTATTTGGAGTGTATAAAGTTAAGAATGTATATTCTGGCTTCATGGAGGAGTACAAAGGTACAGACAGCAATATGAACGGCACAAGCGTCGAGGTGACGATACCGGAGGAGACTACTATCAAAGAAGCTGCAGGTATATTGAAGGATGCCGGACTTATAAAGTACAAACTGGCTTTCCAGCTTAGAATGACCGGTTCACAGTATAGCAACAGTCTTCAGCCGGGCACATATACACTCAACACAGGTATGTCGACCATGGATATGATAAAGACTCTTTGTTTTGTGGAGTCCACAAGAGAAGTGTTATATACATTGACCGTGCCGGAGGGATTTACGGTTGAACAGATCGCAGACAGATGTGAGGAGCTGGGATTCTGCAGTTCGAATGATTTCCTCAAGGAGTGCCAGTCCGGAGATTTTGAATATCCATTTGAGATACCTTCTACTGAAGTGAAGTATGCGCTTCAGGGATTCCTCTTCCCTGCGACATACGATATATATGATGGAATGACCCCTAAGGATCTCATTCAGGATATGATAGACAAGTTCAACAGTGTGTATACTGATGACTTCAAGAAGAAGGCGGAGAAGCTTGGATATACAGATTTCGAGGTTCTCACCATGGCATCCATAGTTGAGAAGGAGTGTAAGCTTGACAAAGACAGACCTATGGTAGCAGGAGTATTTATCAATCGACTGAATGACGATATGCCGCTTCAGGTAGATCCGTCAGTTCTGTATGTTGTGACAGATGGCCAGTACAATCAGGCTGAACTTACTTATGATGATCTGGAGGTTGATTCTCCATACAACACATATAAGTACACAGGACTTCCTGTAGGACCTATATGTAATCCTGGTGAGGCATCTATAGAGGGTGTACTGAATGCGTCACACCACAACTACCTCTATTATCTGACATCAGACGAGAGCAAGGGAGCATGTATCTTCAATGAGACTTATGAGGGACACCTTGCGGACATAGAAGCAGCTGATGCAGCCAAGGCTGATAAGGAGAATGCTGAGGGTGATGGATCTTCTGATGAATCCGGTGACGGTTCATCTGATGGCGATTACTCAGATACATCGTCAGATGGAGACTACTCAGATAGTGACAGCTATGATGATTCTTATGATGGGGAGTAAGAATAGGTTCATAATTTATAGTGAATAATTTATAGTGAATAATTAACAAAATAATATATCAAAATTGTTCTAAAAGGGTATAAACTGCTTGCGATATATAGACTTTTTATATATAATAAAGGAGTATGTACCCTTTTGGGTTTTTATGCGTCTAGTTATGCGCTTTTGGAGGTGCGATAGGAGGAATATTTGATGAGGAAAATTAGTTTCAAAGTAAGAAATATCGGATCTGAGAAATATCTGTCATATATTCTGGATGATGATTGTGAGTTTGATGAAGAGCTGTTGGATTATCTTGAGGAGAATAAGATTCCAGAACTCATAGATATCATTTATGAAGAGGATGACGAGAACGATTATCTTACATATAACGTTACAGGCAGGACAACGGTTGACGCACTCCTTTCGAATACGGTTAATGCTGAGAAGATATTGGGGATTATCAGAGGGATAGCTTCAGGAATAGTTAATCTGCGTGATCTTGGAATACCTGCATCGTATGTTATTCTTCATAGGAATTTTACATATGTGAATCCGGTGACTTACGATATTGGTATGTTGTGTGTGCCGGTGGAATCAGAGGCGAATATCAATGCAGAGTTCAGAATGTTCGTGAAGGATATCCTGACAAGCGTGACATATGATGACAGTGAGGATTGCAATTATGTTGCAAAGCTGCTCAACCTGTTGAATGCGGACAAATTCACTGTAAGGAATTTCTTTGCACAGCTTACTGAGCTTATGCAGTCGGCTGGAATGCAGGTTGATGAGGACTTCGTAGATATTGACTCAGATATGTCAGTGTCGCAGTCTTCAGTAGATACTTCTTCTGATACAAGCATGGATGATCTTCCTGAATATCAGGATGTTCAGCTTGGGGATGATGACGATGAACAGGATGACGATGCGGCAGATGATGATGTATCAGATGAGGATGCATCAGCAGTGAACAGCATATTCAAGGATCTTGATCTGGATGCAGATGAGACACCTGGAAGCAATGTGGATATGTCAGTGTTTGACGACAGCGTTCTTGAGGAGCTGGATATCGATGAATCCATAGATGATGAGACAGGACTTACAGAGGCGCTCACTTCAGATGAAGCACCACAGGAACAGTCAGGGCTTACAGAGGTTGCCAAGGCTGCTGAGGGTGTGACAGAGGTCGAACTTGATAAACAGGAGGAGAAGAAGCCATTTCTCATCTCTACAGATGATTTGATGGACAACCCGCCTGTAGTTAAGAATATAAAGATCAACAGAGCCAAGATCATTCAGAAGGCAGTGGTAGATTCTGAGGAGGTTCATATTGATAATCCTACAGAACAGATTATAGCACCGCAGTTCCAGGATGGGGGCAGTGAAGAACCGGAGACCAACATGGATCCTGTCACTCCGAAGGCCGAAGAGCCGGAGAAGAGTGGTACCGGAAGTACAGTTGAGCTCACAGGTGGTATGAATGTGGTGAAGGATACTGAGGCTGAGAGCAGTGCTCCTGCAAGGAATAATGTTCCTAAAGCTATGCCGTACATTGTCCGTGTCAACACTGGAGAGAGAGTTATGATCAATAAAGCAGTGTTTAAGATAGGAAAAGCTGGTCGAGGTGTTGATTATCATGTAGGTGGTAATGGAGCCATAAGCAAGGTTCACATCATTATCTACCAGAGAGAGGATGGCTGTTATCTCAAGGATAACAAGGCTACGAATGGCACATATCTGAACGGTGCCAGATTAGATGAGAATGAGGAAAAACTACTTTCCAATGATGCAACGATCAGCATTGGCGGTGAGGATTTTCTGTTTAAATTAAGTTAATATACACAGCCCACAAGGTGGGGTAAGAGCAGGTAGTAATACCTGCTTTTGGTGTTTGAATACGGATAATGTCTATATGAATATAACAATGTCTATATGAAAGGGTGTAAGGGTATGAACAAAGAGAAAGTTGCAATAGTTTCAGCTGGGGGAGTCTATAAAGCAAGTTACAATATGGATGTCAGTGACGTCATAGACACTAAGGTTTATGACACAAGCAGAAGTGGAGCGATTCCTGAGATGATTCCGTGCAATATGCAGGAAGAGGGAGGAGCAAGAGTATTTTTGTATGAAATCGATGACAAGAAGCCTCTGGTGGAGGTGCTCAGATCAGAGATAAACAAGAAGCAGATGCTCACACTTATGTACAATGTCCTCCAGGGACTCGAAGCATTTGGTAAGAATATGATATCTCTGAGTTATGTTGCAAAGGATGTACAGAGGGTATTTGTAACACCTGATACACTTGAGGTTGGATATATAGTCGTTCCTGTGCAAAAGGAAGTAACTGATCTGAACGAGGTCAGAGACTTTATCAAGTCTATTATCATAGATGCAAGATATTCATTGATGGATACAGATAACTACGTTGCAAAGCTGATAAATTATACGAATATGATGGGCACATTTTCGGTTTCAGACATGAAGAATGATGTTGGCAATATGCTCATGGAGATAGGCGTAGATATTGAGATGATAAACAGCTCCAGAGCAGTCCCATTGAATGGACCGGTTAGTGGAAACAGCCATATACTTCGTGGTGATGCGCCAGCGCCAAAGGTGAGCAGGCTTGGAGTTATGAGAAACAATGCCCGTATGAATGGCCAGATGCCACCGATGGGACCAAACGGCCAGATGAGACCAATGGGACCGAATGGCCAGATGCCACCGATGGGAATGCCGAACGGCCAGATGCCACCGATGGGAATGCCGAACGGCCAGATGCCACCGATGGGACCAAACGGCCAGATGCCGCCGATGGGACCAAACGGCCAGATGCCGCCGATGGGACCGAACGGCCAGATGCCACCGATGGAACCGAATGCTCAGGTGGCAGAAGCTGAGACTGAGGGAAATAAGCCAGAAGATATAGATGAGATCAAGACAGTAAAGGATATGCCGGAGCAGTCAGAATCTGTAGAATCAGAGACTGATGCAACATCTGCAGCAGAGAATGTGGATGATGTTCTTACAAAGAAGGAAAGCATCGAGAATGAATCGGCAGACCATATAGATGATGAAAAGACTGTAAAAGAGCAGCCGGCAGGCAATCCGTTTGGTGGAAATGGCAATCCGTTCGGAGGCAATCCATTTGGTGGAAACCCATTTGGCAGACCTGAACCTATGGGAGTGCCGCCAATGAAGGATATACCGCAGATGGAGAACAAAGCAGAGATGCCAAAAGTTCCACCGATGCCTGTAGTACCGCCGATGCCGGAGATGCCACAGATGGAGAACAAGACAGAGATGCCAAAAGTTCCACCGATGCCTGTAGTACCGCCGATGCCGGAGATGCCACAGATGGAGAACAAAGCAGAGATGCCAAAGGTTCCACCGATGCCTGTAGTACCGCCGATGCCGGAGATGCCACAGATGGAGAACAAGGCAGAGATGCCGAAGGTTCCACCGATGCCTGTAGTACCGCCGATGCCGGAGATGCCACAGATGGAGAACAAGACAGAGATGCCAAAGACTCAGCCGACACCGGGTGTTCCACCAATGACAGGTGTTCCACCAATGATGGGCGGCAATCCATTTGACGAGATTCCGATGCCTTACTTTGTAAGGGTTAAGACGGGCGAGAAGATCAGACTTGACAAGGATGAGTTCAAGATCGGACACAAGGCGAAGATTGTTGACTATGCTGTATCTGACAATTCAGCTATCAGCAGAGTTCATTGTATCATTACCAAGAAAAATGGAGTGTGCTTCATAAAGGATAATAAGTCGACAAATGGTACATTCCTTAATGGCGAGGAGCTTAAGGAAGGCGAGGAGAAATTCCTCACAAATAATGCGGTGGTTATTCTGGGTGACGAAGAATTTGTATATCATGTCAGATAGATTGCCGAGTGAGAACGAGACATAATTATGTGGAGGAGAATATATGGGGTTTAGCGCAGTATACAATACGGATGTAGGAATAAAAAAGAAGACGAATCAGGATTCACTGGCGATAAAGATTGCGGATACTCCAGAAGGTCAGGTGCTGTTCACGTTGGTATGTGACGGCATGGGAGGCCTGGCGAAGGGCGAGGTTGCCAGTAAGGAAGTGATCATGGCTTTCTGTGATTGGTTTGACAATCAGATGGTTAGTATGATCGACAATGGAAGTTTCAGCGATGAGGCACTGAGATATCAGTGGGTCAGGCTTGCCATTGAGCAGAACGAGAAGATAAAGACGTATGGTGAGCAGAATGGAATCATGCTTGGAACCACCATATCGGCATTTCTCGTCTACAGAGGAAAGTATTATATACTCCATGTGGGAGACAGCCGAGTGTATGAGATCACATCCGGAATCAGACAGCTCACAGCGGACCAGACGCTGGTGGCGAGAGAGATTGCAGCAGGAAGACTTACCCCGGAACAGGCTGAGACAGACAGCAGACGAAGCGTACTCCTCCAGTGTATCGGAGCTTCACCGGTGGTAGAGCCGGATTTCATAGTTGGGACGGTTACACCGGGTGCGCATTATATGCTGTGTTCTGATGGATTCAGACACAAGATAACTCCAGAGGAGATGATCGAAAAGATCGGTCCTGGTGCATGCAGTGATGAGGTTCAGATGAAAGAGGGCTGCGTGTTCCTCACGGAGCTTGTAAAATATAGAAGAGAGACAGATAACGTAACAGTAGTTCTTATTAAAGCGGAGTAATGGGGAGATAATATGACAAAGTTAGGAACAGTATTAGACGGAAAATACGAGATACTGAAAAAAGTCGGCCAGGGCGGTATGTCCATAGTATATCTTGCCATGGATAACCGACTTAATAAGCAGTGGGCTGTCAAGGAGATCAAGAATGATGGATCGAAGAGCACAGCAACTCTCCTGAAAGGTCTGGAGAGAGAGGCGAACATACTCAAAGATGTGGATCATCCGGTACTTCCGCGAATTGTCGACATTATAAATGAGAATGGAACCATCTATGTTGTCATGGATTTCGTCGAGGGACGTCCACTCAGTGATGTGCTCAAGGCGGAGGGAGCACAGAACCAGGAGAAGGTCATTGAATGGGGAAGAGCACTTGCCAGTGCCCTTGATTACCTGCATTCCATGAACCCTCCTATCATTTACAGAGATATGAAGCCTTCAAATGTAATGTTGAAGCCGGATGGCTCTGTAAAGCTTATCGATTTCGGTACAGCCAAAGAGTACATAGTCGAGAACAATGCCGATACCACGGCACTTGGAACAAGAGGATATGCGGCACCTGAGCAGTTCGGTGATTCGCAGGGACACGGTATCTACAATACAGATGCCAGAACGGATATATACAACCTTGGTGCAACACTGTACCATCTGGTTACTGGAAAGAATCCATGTGAGCCGCCTTACGAGATCAAGCCGATCAGACAGTGGAATCCGATGTTGTCATCAGGATTTGAGAGGATTATCCAGAAGTGCTGCCAGCCTAGTCCGGAAGACAGATATCAGTCGTGTTCAGAGCTGTTATATGCTCTGGATCACTACAACGAGCTGGATGATGCCTACAAGGCAAAGGCAAAACAGAAGATAGCGGTATTCTCTATCATGGCGGGATTGTCGCTTATATCTGCGGGTTGTGCAGTGGTCGGTGGAATAAAGAAAAATCAGCTGAGGGAGCTTGATTACAATAATAAAGTCAATGAGGCAAGGGATGCCGTTGACAACGGTGATTACAATACAGCGCTCGCTGATTATAAGGACGCAGTCGAGATAGATCCTAAGGCTTCAGACGCCTACATAGGATATATGGAGACATATGCCTACTATATAACTGACACAGACCAGACATCGGCGAATGCTGATTCGTCCGCTGTAAAAGGAATAAGACTTGCTCTCAAGAATATAGATGAAGTACAGGATGATGTAAAGTTCAAGATTGCGATGCTCTATTATAATGAGGATAACAATTATTCATCGGCAAAGCAGTATTTCAACATGGTGGATGACAGCAAGGATTTCCCAGAGGAAGCAAAGCAGGCAAAATACTACGCAGCCATGTGTGACAGTATACTTAATAAGTCAGCAAGCTTTGCGGACAATGAGGAGAATCTGTATGCGTTCCAGGAATACAACAGCAACACGATCGACGATACTAACCCTGATAAATATACAAACTATATGAATATAGCGGCTATATACGGCAAGGAGATAGAGAAGGGTGATAATTCTGAATTGGTTGCAAGACTCGAAAGTATGCTGGATGAGGCTATGAAGAATCTTGATAACAATGCAGAGACGCTGAACAACCTCTTCCCATCGGAGAGGGGCGTAAAATACTACAATGGACAGTATGCCGCAAGAATGTATTCGGTTTACATATATCTGGCTGAACATTCTGAGGATGATGCACAGAAGGTAAGTTACTATAATCAGGCTGCAAGCAGTGTCAGTATATATCTGGGAAGTTTGGATGTGGCTGCGGAGAATGCAACTGATACGGCAAAGAAGGCATATGCTGAATATGCAGTACGTGAAGCAGAGACATTTATCCAGATGGCTGCTATCAGCAAGAATACAAGCTATTATGACGAGGCAGAAAAGGTCTTTACAGATGCAGAGAGTGTGCTTGGACAGGATGACAATGCTGCTTCTGTATATATAGGTCATCTCAGTTATATTGTGAATCGATATACGGAAGAGATGGGCAATGATTCAGTCAAGTGGAGTGCAAAAGCTCAGAAAGCGGTAAAAACGGTATATGAAGAAGGAAATAAGATACCGGCACTTAAAGATGGCTTGAAGAATCAGTGGAACAGCTTGAAGACAGACCTGAGTGTCAAGTCAATAGTGGATGGTAAATAAGGGGAGGAGTGATAGGTATGGCAACAGTTTACAATGTAATGTTATATGGCGGCCTGGCACTCGCGATCATATTTGCTATCGTGGCGGTGATAATTTTCATCGTGATGAAGATTCCGGCAGCTATCGGTATAGTGACAGGATCCACGGCACGTAAGAAGATAGATGAGATCAGAGAAAAAGGATATGAGAGTGTACAAGGTGGCGGTGCTTCCAAGAGTGAGGCCATCAAGGAGCACACATCCAAGATCTCTGTCAGAGATGTACAGGCGGCACCATCTGCAAGAGCTGCGGAGCAGAGCAGAACAAATTACGAAAAGGCAGTGGCAGATGTAGAGCGCAAGAGGAAGCAGGAAGAATACCTGAAGGAGATCCGAGAGGACGCCACAGATGTTCTTCATGAAGATATGCAGGAGATGACAGCACCTCCTGAGAGGGATGATGACGAGACAGATATCATCATTGCCCCTCATCCAAATAAGAAGGCTGCGGTTGAAGCTCTCAAGGAGAGACAGAACAGCCGCAAGGCTCCAAAACAGATTCATTCTGACATAGAAGCCGACAGCGAATCCGCAACGGATGTACTCAGAGGCGAGGATGCTGAGGATGACAAGACCACAGATATTCTCAGAAATGTAAATGTAAAGCAGACAGCTGAAGCAGTTCCATCATACGAAGCTGCGGACGATGACAGCGAGTCAGTAACAGATGTTCTGAGAGGTGACGACAGCGAGTCAGCAACAGACGTTCTGATGGGTGATGACAGCGAGTCAGCAACAGATGTCCTGAGAAGTGACGATGCTGACGAAGCAACAGATGTTCTCAGAGAAGAGTCTGATGAAGAGGCAACAGACGTTCTCAGAGAAGAGTCTGATGAAGAGGCAACAGATGTCCTCAGAGAAAAGTCTGATGAATCAACTGATATTCTGCAGAACAGGCGCACAGCAAGTTCTGTTAAGATTATAAAGAATGTAATAGTTGTACATTCGAACGAAAAAATATAGGAGGAGAGAAGGATGAAAAACATTACAAAAAACAATTCAATGTTACATCGAATGATTGCCCTGGTCATGGCAGTTGTGATGACACTCACTCTTGTAGCGATCGATTCACATTTTCATCTGTTCGCTGACGAGGCAGAAGTCGCCGCAAATGAAGTGGACACGATAGATGTAACAAACGTGCTGAAAGGTTATTCAGACGGACACGAAGCAACAGTAAAGTATGCTTCAAATAAGTCAAATGCAAAATTCAGCGTGAACAAGGCTGATATTGCAGATATCAAGCTCACAACCAAGGTTGGTGACGAGGATATCACTGTGGAGGGTAAGGATATTGATGTGAATGACATCAAGTACCTTACATACAAGGAGAATGCAACGGATGATAAGGATAAACTGAACAAGAATCCTGCAACTCCAACAGATGCAGATAAGACAAAAGCTTTGTCAGAAAACGTAGCCCTCACAACGGATGACGACAAGAATACTTGTGTAGCATTATATTATGCATACAAGAAGGACAATGCTGTTGTTAAGTATATCTACATGGGAACCGCAAAGGTTCTGTATGATGATGTTGCACCGGAGATTGATGTTGTTGAAGTAAACTGCAATGGAGCATTGAACAAAAAAAGTTATTATCTTGTCGATACAGATGGTTCAGTAAGCATTACGTTTAATACGTTAGATGCTGGTTCTGGTGTAGATAAGATAGTTAGCATAAAAAATGGTAGTACAGATGAGGTTGAGCTTGAGAATGACCGTTTCGAGTTTAGAAATAATGATGAATCTGCCGTATATAGATTTAAGGTTTATGATAAAGCCGGAAACTCCAAGGAACTTGGGAACCAGATAGTGTTCAAGAGGGTTAATACAACTCCTAAATCAGATGCCGTCAACCTGACAATAGAGCCGTTGGTTAATCAGAAGTTGTATCCGGGATACTATATTACAAATGAAAGTATGATGAAGGTTACAGCTGTTATAAAGGATGAAGATGTAGCAACGGCTGGTAATAAGTATACAGGCATTGATAAAATGAAGTATACGTTATATTATGTGTTAGATACAGAAGATCCTGGTAAAAATAAAATATTGAATACAGCTGAATTTACAGATGATGGTGAAAAGCTTATAGCAACATTCGTGATAAATTCATTTGGCGAAGATGAAAAGCAGATAGCTAAAAAGCTTTATGTCAAAGTAGCTGATGAATTGAATAATTCTACGTTATGGCTTAATAAGTATAAGCAGGTTGTGTTTATAGATTCTGGCAAACCTTCTGTAGGTTTGAGCAATATAAATATAATTAGAGATGATGGTGCAAATTCAGGTAAGAATAAACTGGAGGATTATAACGGATTATTAAATAAGTGGGCAAAATCTGTGTCAATGGATCTTGCCGTATCGAACAATTATTCATATATTGGAAAAATCACATATGATGTTACAGGGGCTGATAAGAAAAATGGTACTTTAAATGAAAGTGAAGCATCAGGAGCATTTGCTTTTAATAAAAATGTTACTGTTGGCACAACGAATGGCTCAACAATCAAGCTTGATAAAGGTGGCGAGTACGATGTGACCTTTACTGCAGAATCATATGCAGGTGGAAAAAATAGTGCCACAGTACATGTATGTATTGATGATGTTAAGCCAGAATTGGTGGTAAAGAGTGCCGCAAAAAACAATGCAGAATTGGGCGATGAAAGTTATACAATAGAAACGTCTGAGACGCTGAAGCTTGATTATTCGGATGCAACATCAGGAATAGCATCAGCTAAGTATAAAGTAACACGTAACGGAGTCGTAATTAAAAATGACGGCGAAAGTGAGTGGAAAGATGTTGATTCAACAAAAAAAATAAGTCTTGCTGATGCAGGCGAGTATGTAGTTGTGATAGAGGTTACTGATAATGCTGGCAATAAGACGACGAAGACTATTAATGTAAAAGTTGATAATGTAGCGTTACAGACAAGCCTTGTTGTGACACAGGTAGAGCCTAATGTAGATTCAAAATCTGATGTTAATGTAAAATATGTAAATTATCTCAATTGGGGAGATGTATATGTTCTTTATACTGTCACGGGTTATGCATTGAATGAAGATGATATAGAGGATAAGTCATCTTGTGTTCCATTTGGGGGAAAGTTGACATCTGTAGCATGCGACAAGACAGTGAAAGTAGAGGATCTTAATGACGGAATAAAAAGAGTAGAGGTTCTGTATCATATAGCCAAAGACAATGCTCAGGGTAAATACACATTCTCTATAAATGCAAAGAAACATTTTTACAATTTCGAAGATGAAGATGTTGTTGTGAAGAATGATACAACGACCCTGTATTATGATGTAGAAGCACCTCAAAGTGTGGCTGTTGAATTACCTGGTGGTAATAAGATTGGAAAGACTTATTATTATGGACCAAAGAAAAACGGTTCAGTTATCGTTAATGTTACTGCTATAGATGATAATGCAACTTATGCTCAGGAGTTTAAATATAAATATGAAGTTGGTGGTACTACAATCGAGGGTACGGTGGATGCGAAAAATAAATCTTCTATTGTAATTCCTTATGGCAGTGTAGATTCAAATAAAAATTATAAATTAAAACTTAGTTTGACCGATAAAGCACATAATACAGGAGTAGCATCAGTTACAGATAAAGATACAGAAGTAAACTTCTACATTGATACAAAAAAACCAGAATTTACAAGAGTTACTGTAAATGACAAGGAAACTGATGGTAAACTGGAAAAGGAAAAAGACTATTATAGTGGAAATAGTGGAAATGTAAAGGTGACAGTTCGCACTAAAGATAATGTAAAAGTTTCTTCAATAAAAGTGACTGGAAAACGTGATAATGTTTCATTTGAGGAAACTGTAAAAGATAAGAATATCTTTAGTAAAACCTATAAAGAATCAGGTAAGTATGAGTTGACGTTCTGCATTACTGATGAAGTTGGTAATACTACTGAAAAAACAATCAGGTTTGTTATTGACAATAAGGGACCAGAGCTAACTGTTGACAACAGCAAAACACATAGGTTTAAAGATGATACTACATTGAAATTTACAGTAACAGATGATTATGCTGTAGATGAAGAACATGATGTAGTATTAACTGTGAAGTCAAGAAAGTACAATGAACCTTCATGGTCAGAAGAGGACGTTTTTTTCGAAAAATACAATGGAAGTACGAAAAAATTAGTTGCTAACTACAAAATGACTGCAGACAATAATTCGGCAACAGTTTATTCATTTAGTATCAGAGGCTGTGATTATTCAGGAAATGAACTAGTTATACCTGAGGAGCTGGCAAATGATTTAGGAGAAAAATATTATATAGATAAAGCTAAGCCGGTAGTAAATTTGGATGATGATCCGGCAGTTAGGCTGGATGATAATATTTATTTAAAAGAAGCGGTCTCATTTAAAGTAATAGTAAAAGAACAGTTTAAGGTACTTGATAATAAATTAACTATAGAAAATAGAACAAAAACAAAAGTTATAGAACCTGATTCCGATGTTATAAAAATAGATTCGGATGGTGGTTCAGGAAAGAGTAATAAGATAAGCTGCAAAGAAGAGGGAGAATATAATATTTTGTTTACGGTAAAAGATGAATGCGGTAATGCTGGTAATTGTAAAACCCACTTCTTTATTGACAAGACAAAGCCGGAAATTACTATTGGCAATGTCAATAGCATTAACAATAGCAGCGTGACTCTTCCTATAACATTTACAGATAACATCAAGGGTTCAAAGTATGCTGTCAAAGTTGTTAGAAAAGACTCAGCAGGAAATGTTGCTGAGGAATATACAGACTCTAAGGCTTGGAGCAATAACAATAGAGTAGATTACACAAGAACATTTGATGCAGAGGGCGACTACACGATAACTGTATCGGCTGAGGATAAAGCTGGTAACAAGGCAGATACCAAGACAACAACCTTCCGTATCGATAAGACTGCCCCTGTTATCTCAATCTCAGGAATGAATGATAAGCAGACAACAGGAGTTACAGCTACGATAAGTGTTGATGAGGCGTTCTCATTTAACTATGAAGACAAGGCTCTTGGAAGTAGTGATTTTAACGTAACAATCACAAAGAAGACAGACGGAACAGCAGCAGCAAATGTGGCAACACTTGGAAAAGACAACTTCACGGATGGCAATCCACATACAGCAACATTTAACTGTTCAGAAGACGGTGAATATACGATCACAGCAAATGCTAAGGATCTTGCCGGAAATGTTGCAGCAAGTCAGACCAAGACATTCAAGGTAGACTCAAAGGCTCCAGTATTGAAGGTTACTGCAGTTGATAAGGATTCAAAGAAGGTAGAGAAGTATGATCCTATAGGTAGTATGGATTCATCCACACCTAACTACGTAGACATGAGTCTCAGCGTAGAGGAGGCATTCTTCACAACAGATGATGTCAAGATCACTGTCAAGAAGGACAGCAAGGATGTATCAAGTTCATACTTCACAAACTACAGGAACTCAGCAGAGATAAGCACTGGTACACAGAGATTCTCAGAGGACGGTGTATACGAGGTCGCTGTTACTGCACAGGATGAGCTTGGCAACAAGGCGGATGATTACAGCCTGGTATTTACAGTTGATAACACTCCACCAGAGCTTGCAGCGACAAATGTTCTTGACAAGTTCAAGGCAAAGACAACCAAGACGGAGGATGGTTCAATCCTTCTGAATGCAGATGATTTTGCAGATATACTCAACCAGGGATATGAGGCTCTGTGGAATGTAAATGATACATCAGACTTCTCTGTTGATGCCAAGATCGATGGCGTCAGCCTGATCGATTTCTCTGACCTGTCAGATGGATATCATCAGCTTACTATCGAGGTAACAGATAAGGTTGGACATGTATCAAAAGATGAATTCGACTTCACATATGATGGAACAGCTCCTAGAATCGTTATCACAGGTGTCGAGGATGGCGAGACAGTCAGAGAGCCATTTACAATGACTATCGGACTTGAGAATCCTGATGATGAGATCACTTCCATCGTGATAAATGGCAATACGATCGATCCTGCAAATTACAGTGCAAACAACAAGTACGAGATGCAGGTTCAGGACTACGATACATACACTATCGAGGTTACTGCAAAGGATAAGGCAGGAAATGTTGCTTCAACAATCGATGAGGACACAGGCGCAGTATTTACATTCAA
Source organism: uncultured Coprococcus sp. (assembly GCA_934270935.1). Classification (GTDB taxonomy): domain Bacteria; phylum Bacillota; class Clostridia; order Lachnospirales; family Lachnospiraceae; genus Coprococcus. Next base: position 15,136 of record CAKQQK010000050.1, read on the forward strand.
GCTCAGTGAGAAGCTTTCACCTGTAGTTCTTGTAATTATAATAATTGCAGCTATACTGCTCATCGCATTGCTTATATTTATCATTCTTGCTTCAAAGAGAAAGAAGAAAAATGCAGCAGCGTAATGCTTGACAGGAGACAGTAGATGTATAAAGCAGTAGTGTTCGATATGGACGGTGTGCTTATAGACACAGAGAAGATATACAGGATGTGCTGGAAGAAAAACGGCATGAGTATAGGAATTCCGGAGACGGAGATGGAGACAGTATGTAACCGGGTGGCTGGAGGCAATAAAGCCTCCAATGCCCGGGTATTCAAGGATATCTTGGGTGAGGATTTTGAGTATCTTCCATTCAGACAGAGAACCCTTGACCTGTTCGATGAGTATGTGGCGGAGCATGGCATAGACATAAAAGATCATGTGGCCGATACTTTGAAATTCCTGAAGGCTAACGGTGTTAAGATAGCACTTGCAACATCCACGGAGAGAGCCAGAGCAAAGCAGAGACTTGAGAGTGTGGGCATATATGAGTATTTTGACGAGAAGGTGTGCGGTGACGAGATAGAGCATGGCAAGCCTGAGCCGGAGATATACCTGAAAGCCTGTGAGAAGCTTGGTGTTGATCCACGTGATGCTGTGGCAGTTGAAGACTCTGTGAATGGAGTTATATCAGCAGACAGAGCCGGACTATTTACGGCGATGGTTGTTGATCTGATACCACCGAACGATATCACGGACAAGCATGCAGATGTCACTTACTATGACATACAGAAGATTTGTGATTTGTTTGCATAGGTGTGTGGCGGGATATATAAGACTTTATTCGAGACGGCTCAGGCCGTCTCGTTTTTTATGTCACAAGCGTCAGCTTGATGACCTGCGCACGCCTCAGCGTGCTTCCTCTTTTTTATGTCACAAGCGTCAGCATGATGACCTGCGCACGCCTCAGCGTGCTTCCGCTTTTTATGTGTTCCGGCAGGAATGTTTCAAGGCCGTGTCACATAGTAATGTATAGAAGAAATAGAATATGGTGATTGCATGGCTGTTGGACAGAAAATGGCAGGGGTGATGAAGGGACTGATATGTGCATATATTCTCACGATAGCGTTCCTGTTTATAACTGCGGTGGTGGTTTACAAGGTGGGTATCAGTGACACTGTGCTGAATATCATAGTGGCTGCGATCTACATACTTTCCACATTTGTCGGGGGATTTATCACAGGGAGAAAGGTTCAGGAGAGAAGGTTTATATGGGGAATGGTATTTGGCATTCTGTATATATCTATTGCGCTGGCAATCGGTGCTGTGATGGGAGATTCCGGCGGTGGGTCAGTGATGCCGCGAGTGACCAGGAGCATCATGTGTGTAGCTGGTGGGATGCTGGGCGCCATGTTGGCATGAAAAAAAACTTTTACTTTATATATCTTTGTGTTATAATCCCGATATATGACATAAAAAGAGAGGTGTATCCAGAATGAAGAGAATTAAGACTCTGACTAATAAGACTATGAAGAATACTATGGTTAAGGGTGGATGTGGCGAGTGCCAGACATCATGCCAGTCAGCTTGTAAGACATCATGCACAGTTGGTAATCAGAGCTGTGAGAATGTTGACAACAAGTAATTTGTAACAGTTTGTATTTGATCAGCTAAAGGGGACCGTCGTTTATGATGACAGTCCTCTTTAGTGCGTGTATAAGGGATGCTGTGTGTGGTGTCCCGCAGGTTAATCTCCATGGAAGGGCTGTTTGGGGCGCTTTTGTGGATCGTTGAAGGAGAATTATGGTTCATCAGTACAAGAACAATGGTTATAATATAGTGCTTGATGTCTGTAGCGGTTCTGTTCACGTCGTAGATGATCTTGTCTATGATATTATTTCTTTATATGAGAACAATGATAAAGAGCAGATTATAGATGCGCTGTCCCAGTATGACAGTGCGGATGTTTCTGAAGCCTATGATGAAGTAGCTCAGCTGGTGGAAGATGGAACATTATTTACAGATGATGTATACAAAGATTATATTATAGATTTTAAGAAGAGAAAAACTGTCGTCAAGGCGCTGTGTCTTCACATTGCCCACGACTGTAACCTTGCCTGCAGATATTGTTTTGCCGGTGAGGGAGAATATAAGGGAGATCGTGCTCTGATGTCACTTGAGGTGGCGAAGAAGTCACTTGATTTCCTCGTTGCAAATTCGGGATTTAGAAGAAACCTTGAGGTCGATTTCTTTGGCGGCGAGCCACTTATGAACTGGGACGTCGTGAAGAAGACTGTTGAGTACGGCAGAAGCCTTGAGGAGAAGTATGACAAGAAGTTCAGATTTACACTCACCACGAACGGAGTCCTTCTGAATGACGAGATCATGGAATTTGCAAATCGCGAGATGGCGAATGTCGTTCTCAGCATAGATGGAAGAAAGGAAGTCCACGATTACATGCGTCCTACCAGGAATGGCAAGGGCAGTTATGATGTCATACTTTCCAAGTTCCAGGAATTTGCAAAGAAGAGAGCTGGCAAGAGCTACTATGTGAGAGGTACTTACACCCACAACAATCTGGATTTCTCAGAGGATGTTCTGCATATGGCAGATCTGGGATTTGACCAGATATCAGTGGAGCCTGTGGTATCACTTCCGGACGAGCCTTACGCTATACAGGAAGAGGATATACCGGTACTTCTTGAGCAGTATGACATTCTTGCGAAAGAGATGATAAAGAGACATAAGGAGGGAAGAGGGTTCAATTTCTTCCACTTTATGATAGATCTTGAGGGCGGCCCTTGTGTTGCCAAGAGACTTTCGGGATGTGGCTCAGGTACAGAGTACATGGCTGTCACTCCTTGGGGAGACCTGTATCCCTGCCATCAGTTTGTCGGCGAAGATGATTTCTGCATAGGCAATGTATTTGATGGAATCAAGAATCAGGACATTGTGAACGAATTCAAGCTGTGCAATGTATATGCGAAGGATAAGTGCAAGGACTGTTTTGCGAGATTTTACTGTAGCGGCGGATGCGCAGCCAACTCATATAAGTTCCATGGCAATATACTCGATGCATACGACATAGGATGCGAGCTTCAGAAGAAGCGTATAGAGTGCGCGATCATGCTGAAGGCAGCCATGGCGGACGAGGAAGAGGATTCGGACGAATAAAAAACCAAACAGCTTTTCTGGCTGGATATGGCAGAAGTGCTGTCAAAGAGGAAAATAAAGGGTAAAAGGAGAAGACGATGAAGAAGACAAAGAGAAATGCTGTGCTTGTCATCATTGCCTTTCTGCTTATACTGGGTGTTGCTATATACACAGCGATATTTGGTGTTGCAGACAGAGGTAAGGTGGAGTACATCAAGCTTGGACTTGACCTCAAGGGTGGTCTGAGTGTTACTTATGAGATTCAGGAAGACAACTACAGCGACAAGGATCTCGAAGATACTAAGTACAAGATTGAGAAGCGTGTAGAGGCCTACACGAATGAATACTCAGTCTATGAGGATGGTGACAAGAAGATCACTGCTGAGATTCCTGGCGTTACAAATGCGGATGAGATTCTCTCAGCTCTGAATATTGAAGGAAAGCTGGAGTTCCTTGATCCTGACAACTACACAAAGTGGTCTCAGGGACAGGAGTATGAGGCAGCTCTTACAGGTGATGATATCAAGAATGCCACAGCAGGAATTGATTCAGATAATGGCAATGACAACGTGGTACAGCTTGTATTCACAGATGAGGGCGCTCAGAAATTTGCCGATGTAACATCAGCGAATGTGGGCAATATCGTCTATATCATATATGACAATGAGATTGTAAGTGCTCCTAGAGTACAGTCAGCCATCACAGGCGGAAGTGCTGAGATCAATAGCATTTCTTCTTATGAAGAGGCAGAACAGCTTGCGACAACTATCCGTATTGGTGCGCTTCCTCTGACACTTAAGCAGGTTCGTTCCAATATAGTTGGTGCTACACTTGGTTCAGATGCAATCAGCACCAGTCTTAAGGCGGGTGCGATTGGTATTGCACTTGTGTTCCTTATCATGATCATAGTATTTAGAATACCAGGTCTTGTCGCTTCATTTGCTCTGGCATTCTACACTGTACTTGATCTGCTTCTTATCAACCTGTTCAACGTTACACTGACACTTCCAGGTATAGCCGGTGTTATTCTGTCAGTAGGTATGGCGGTTGATGCGAACGTAATCATATTTACACGTATAAAAGAGGAGCTGGCCGATGGTAAGTCTGTTAAGCAGGCTGTCAAGGGTGGTTTCCACAATGCATTGTCAGCTATCATAGATGGAAACGTGACAACGCTTATAGCTGCACTTGTTCTTGGTATATTTGGAACGGGTACTATTAAGGGATTTGCCATCACACTGGCAATCGGTGTTGTGCTCTCAGTATTTACAGCTCTGGCAGTCAGCCAGTCGCTGCTCACAGCACTTGTTAATCTTGGTATAAATGATGTGAAGTTCTTCGGCGTTGCAAGAGAGCCAAAGAAGACAAATTATGTAAAGGCAGGAAAGTTCTGTATGCTTGGATCACTCATCGTGATCATCGCATGTTTCTGTATGATGCCTGTATTCAACAAGTCCAAGGGATCACCTCTGAACTTCAGTGTTGAGTTCGCAGGTGGTACAAGCCTTACAGTTGGATTTGACAAAGAGTATACACTCAGCGATGCTGAGAAGGAGATAGTTCCTGTGATTGCAGATGCTGCCGGTATCGGTGAGGCAGGAATCTCAGTTCAGACAGTAGCCGGAACAAATGAGATCGTATTTAAGATGCCAGAGCTGATCGATGATGGTACAGACGATTCTCAGATGGCTAAGGTGCGTACAGCCCTCACAGACAAGCTTAACGCTGATGTGAAGGAAGCGAATGTAATAAGTGGTTCTGTCAGCAGTGAGATGTCCAAGAACGCTATATTTGCAGTATCCCTTGCTGCGGTTCTTATGCTTATATACATTGCCATCAGATTCCATGATGTAAAGTTTGGTACAAGTGCTGTTATCGCACTTCTCCATGATGTAGCCATGGTATTCTGTCTGTACATTATACTCAGACTTACAGTTGGTAACACATGTATTGCGTGTCTGCTTACGATAGTTGGTTATTCGATCAATGCGACGATTATCATATTCGACCGTATCCGTGAGAATGCGGCTGTTATGAGAACGAAGAAGATGTCATATAAGGACATTGTAAACCTGAGTATCAACCAGACATTCAGCAGAACAATATACACATCACTCACAACATTTGTGACAATATTTGTGCTGTACATCATGGGTGTTGCATCCATCAAGGAATTCGCACTTACGCTTATGGCAGGTATTATCGTTGGAGCATATTCATCAGTATGTATCACAGGTCCACTCTGGTACACAATGAAGACAAAGCTTGGCAAAGGTAGAAAAGAAGGATTAGAGTAATAATCTAATGAGATATAAAGACAGGCTTCCATGGCAGATATGTTGTGGAGGCCTGTTTTTCATTGCGGTGACACCTCTGTGTACAACAAAGTGGGCATAACAAAGGGGTCAGGCACCTTGTCAAATTAAGGAGTCAGATAATGGGGTCAGGCACCTTGCTAAATTAAGGAATGAAGATGGTGATTTAACAAGGTGCCTGACCCCATTGTCTTGGAAATGGCGTATATATGCGGTGTTGAAATATAGTGAAGGACTGCGGGTGACAAGGTGCCTGACCCCTTGTTGTCCCCGATCACAATAACATTACAGATAAAGGGGTCAGACCCCTTGGTGGACACCTTATTGAGACACAAGAAAAGGAGATGCTGACATGGCTGTTATATTTGAT
>CAKQQK010000051.1:0-20653 GCA_934270935.1 uncultured Coprococcus sp.
ATATTCCAGAGAAGCTTTTCTTTATCCCTATCATTTCCAGAACTGTCTGTCCCATATTAAACCTCCAAGTTTCTATAATATATCTTTTGTCGTCTTGCTGTTATTTCCGGGATCACTCCCGTGTTATGCCAAAGGGGTCAGACCCCTTTGGCTAAAGTCTTGTCTGCCCATGGGGTCAGGCACCTTTGGCTCAGGTCTTGTCTGTCCATGGGGTCAGGCACCTTTGGCTCAGGTCTTGTCTGTCCATGGGGTCTGACCCCCTTTGACTGCCTTACTGCCAGTCGTTGAGTGTCTCCTTTGCCTCATCCTCAAGTACAAGGTGTGAGTCAAGGTATACCTTCTTCTCGTCGATTGTTGTATCTCCACCTACATACTTCTGCGCTGCGTTGAATGCGTACTCAGCGATCTGTACAGGAACCTGACAAGCAACTGCTGTGAACTCGCCATCAAGAAGTGCCTGCTTGCCATCTGGTGAAGCATCAATACTGTATACACCAATCTCGCCTGTCTTGTTTGCAGCCTTTACTGCAGCTGCTGCGCCAAGTGCTGAAGGATCGTTGATACAGAAGAATGCCTGAAGATCAGGATTTGCTGTGATGATATCCTCTGCAAGGCTCATTGAAGCGTCAAGCGCTGCCTCACCATCCTGCTGTGCCACTATGTTGAATTTGTCCTTGCTTGCGCCAAGTCCGTCAAGGAAACCATTTACACGATCTACACAGCTCTCATTTGATGGGAAATCAAGAACTGCTATGTCTGCTCCATCAGGGAAATCCTTTGCCATCTGCTCACCTACAAGCTGTCCTGCCATGTATGCATTTGTTCCAACGAACTGTGTTATGAAATTCTCGATATCATCCTCGATAACTGCTGTGTCTACGTTAAAGATTGGGATTCCTGCATCCTTGATCTCAGCAAGTCCTGATGTGATACCTGCTGAATCAACCGGAATGATAAACACTGCATCATATCCGCTGTTTGCAACATCTGATAACTGGCTGAGCTGTGTGTTCAGATCGTAGTCAGGATCAAGACATGTGTATGAAATTCCATTTGCATCGCAGAGTTCCTTGAGCTTCGCATCTATAGAACTCTGGAATGTGTTGTTGAGTGTGTTTGTACAAAATGCAAATGACAAGTCAGATGACTTTTTGCTCTCCTGCTTTGTACCTGAATCAGATGAACCGCTGCCCGAACCATTTCCTGATCCACAACCTGCCAGTAAACTGAGTGACATGCACAGGCATGCTCCAACTGCTAATAACTTTTTAAATTTTCTCATAATTTTTACCTCCAACAATAATATGTATTTTGCTAACTCGTTGTCGAAAAACTGTTCATAACCGGTTTATTTACGTAAATTTTAAACTGTTTTTCGTCCCTTGTATGATTCGATAATATATCCTTTGTCTGTTTTTGTCAATATTTAGTGTTATATTTTTGCTTTATTCGTTATTCTGCACAAATAACAGTTTTTCATCTTATACAGTTCTTTGTTTGTTTTACGTATTTTACGTAAATTTTTATCATTTTGTAAAGATATCAGTCTCTGTCCCTCTCTTTTTCTCCGAATTTTATTCCAGACAATCGCTTACTTTTTTCGTCCCATACCTCTCGACTTCTTGTCTACCGTTAGTTAGCATTTTTCACTTTTTTCCCAAACTCACCCACTGCCATTTACTTCCATTTGCTTTCATTGCCTCCATTTGCTTTCATTGCCTCCATTCGCTTCCATTCGCTTCCACTGCCTCCTCGTATGTACACATTTTCTCTTTACCCGGCTTATATTATGGAAAGTACATAAAATTCTCTCTTTTTCACACATATATCTCATATAGTGAAAAACCATAATAAAATTGAATGCAAATAAAAAAAACCCGTCAAAAAGATAAAATTTTATCTCTGGCGGGACATTTTTTTCATTTTAGATACAATACATTTTTACTAAAGGAGCATCTTATTCCTCTCATCTCATTTTACGAATACGCCATGATGCAGCAAGTAGGCACCATCCCAGTCTGTCCAGCATGATCTCACAATAATCTTGTCAGCATATTCAGCAAAACCGTCTCAGCCTGTCCACCAAAACCATCTCAGCATATCCACCAAACCGTCTCAGCATATCCACCCAAAACCGTCTCAGCATATCCACCAAGCCGTCTCAGCATATCCGCCAAAACCCGTCTCAGCATATCCACCCAAAACCGTCTCAGTCTGTCCGGCATTAACACACAAAATCACCCCAGCCTATCCGGCATGGACTCATGGAAAATTTCCTTCCATGCAAGCCGGAGCTGTTTTGGCTCAACCTGATACGGCTGTACCCCCACATACTTTGGAAGAGGCTCGTCACTGACAAGCGATTTGGCTACGACTGCCGCTGCCGCCCTTCCCTGCTCATAAGGTCTCTGGGTACTGAGACCTTTGACTATGCCATCCTCCATATTGCGCGCTATTTCATAGTCGAGATCTGTTGTAAACACCGCAACATCTCCCCTGCCAAGCTCCTTTAATGCCTTTATAACCAGAAGTGCCGGCCGATCCCAACTCACATAAAGAGCCTCTATTTCCGGATTCATTGTAATCACATCCTTTGCAACCTGGTAGGCATTGGAAATATCTCCGAACCCTCTCACAGTCACTATATCAATTCCCGGATATGTATCATTTATCGTCTTTTCTGCAGCGTTATCTCTAACTCGGGTTCCATAGAACACTGCACCGTGGATTATGAAACCAACTTTTGTCTTACCATTCTCCTTGCAGTATTCGCCCAGCATTCTTCCAGCATTTGTGCCATTCTCGGACTCATTTACCGATACGCAAGACACATAGCTGTTCTTTGACATTCCCTCCGGAACATTGCTTATGAATACCAATTTGGATACCTTTGAAAGTTCCTGGAAATTTTCTCTTGTCCGGCTGTCATCTGCCGGAATAGCGATGACTGCATCTGGTTTCTGAAGTCTGATTCCATCAAGCTGTGCATTCTGGAGCTCCGAATCGAAATGCGCATCCATGACCGACACCACATCTATTCCAAACTGCTCAAGCTCCTCCCGGATGCCCTTCTCGTGAAGCTCCGCCCAGGAAGTACCAGTATAGTGGAATGATATTGCAACTCTGTAATGCCCGTTTTTGAGTCTCTGCTTTTCTTCCTTTGACAGGACCACCGAATCCGGAGCCGCAGCCTTGTCGCCAAATGGACCATTGTCCAGCATCTTTGTAGACTTTCTGACAATCAGCTCCACATCCGCATAGCAATCTGGCGATACAACCATCCCTGTATTTATTTTCTCAAACAACATATTCACAGCCTTGGTGCTGAGTCCTTTGACATCTCTTCTCAAAATCGTGAGCGGCGGATAAGTGAGCTCTGACCAACTCTCATCTCCAAATCCCACAACAGATATCTCGCCCGGGCAGTCAATTCCCAGGTCTCTGAGTGTCTTCATAAGATAAAGTGTTATTCTGTTGCCACCAGCAATAACTGCAGTCGGCCTATATCTACGAAGTGCTTTCTGTATGTCAAGCATACAGTCATCTTCGCCTTTCTCAAGCGTCACATCAACTATATTTGCATCATTTGTATTAATGTTATATTTTTCAAGCGCATTCAAAAATCCTCTGGTTCGCTCATCCTTCGTTGTACTGTCCGTACTCTCTCTTATAAACAACACATTCTTATGTCCACTTGACAGAAGATAATCAGCCCCTTTAAATATAGCCTCTCTGTCCCGAAATTCCACCGAATCTATTCCCGCCCCCAGAATATTCCTTTCAACACAGACAAATGGCATTCCTGACTGAATCAGCTTCGTATAGTTTGACGCCACATCGCTAACCGGAGCATGTATGATGCCGGCAACACTCTTGTTTACAAGAAGCCCCGAAAGAACCTGTGCTTCCTCCTTAAGATCATTGTCAGTTATGGCAACCAGGAACTGATATCCCTGCGCGCCAACAAGCTGCTTCATATAGGCAACCATATCTCGGTATATCGTACTTTCTATATTCGGTATCAGCGCAACGATTGTTGACTCCCGTCCAACAAGAAGTTTTCTCTCCTTATCCGCGATCTTGTTCTGGTAGCCCGTCTCAACAATAATCTTCTCTATCTTATCAACAAGCTCCGGCCGCACATATCTTGTCCTGTTGATAACATGAGACACCGTTGCTATGGACACCCCTGCCATATCTGCTATCTCTTTTATTGTCACCTTTGACTTACCCATATCTCGTCCTTTCTCCCTGTTTGCCTAGTTCTGCCAGTTGAAATTCTCTCCCTGCAAAAGCGGATATCTGGCAAGTTTGGTGCCGTCTAAATCTTCCCTGTTCATATCCACCGCATTTATCTGATGTCCCTCATAAGTGTTGTAGTAGTATATTCCCTTATCCGCGTTGCAACACGAAGTATATATGGTAATCTCATACTTGTCCCTTTCGACCTCGCAGCATCCTCTCTGCTGATCCACCGAACCAAGAATGTGAAAGAACTGGCTGACGCTCTCCGCCTCGCCATCTCCTGACAAACTGTTCTGCTTCACAAATGCCACTCTGGCAAATCTTGATGTGGACGACAGATCTCCCGGAAGTCCTATGGCACCCATCCCCCGGCTGTAGGCGTTAAGCCCCAGCCCCGGTGCAAATGTATTCACCGGCTGCCTGGATGAAAGTCCCATATACTGGTTGAGCAGGAACATCTGCTGAGGGAATGGTGGGTTATTCGTGAGCACACCCACCGTATTCTCATACACATGCATACCGTCCGCCATGCACTCTACCGTGATCGCACCGTTTCTGTCAGCTATGATCCAGTGAAGCTGGGCCGATGGCAGCTGCTCAGAAAATGGAGTTCCTGTCAGGTTCATTCTGTCAAGTGTCACTCTCGCCTCACCCACGCTGGAACAAGTTCCAAGTATCCACGGAATGAACTCATACTGTGCAACGTTATCCCTGCCACCTGACATATCCGGCTTCTGATACACTGCATTCCCGACAAAGTTCAGCCCCGCCATACACAGGCCCTTCTCATTTACCGCATCATAATAAAGCGGGTAATCTCCTGCCACATGTGCCATACCGATCATGGCATAGTGGCTGTCTCTTTTTCCCATATATCTGAATTCAAACGGATAATTCCTCGGCGTCACCGTAATCTCATCGCCATAGGAAAACTCATAATCAAGTGTTCTACCAAAATAGAAATCCTTTGTTTTATACGTCGCTGCTGTACACATAGCTGTCTCCTTTCACGTCTCTGTAAATAACTTAGAGCATCAGTTCAAAGCCATAACAGCTTTTTTCAAAGCCATAATGTTCATAAAATGCATGAGCGCCCTTTCTGGGAAGCCCCGAATCCAACGTAATTGCTCTGCATCCCTTAGCACCTGCCATTTTCTTTGCATGATCAAGCAGTGCTGTGCCATAACCTTTTCCGCGGTCTTCTTCCCTTGTTATAAGGCTCGATACATAACACGTGAGTCCCGACATCCAGAATGTATTAAAATAATCTCCATGGCACATTCCGCGGCATACGCCGTCATCCCAAAGTAAATATACAAAGCTTTGCTCATCCTCCATAACGCTCATATATACTTTGTGTATTTCCTCTCTGTCGTATGTATTGTAAGTCCACAATTTTTCAACAAATTCAAAAACAATATCAAAATCCTCTATTTCTGCATTTTTGATCTCCATCATATGTGCCTCCTTGCTACTGTTTCCCACGAATTACGATAAGCCTCTTTCAACCATCAAGCAAGCCTTGACCCCTTTATTATAATCCTCATTTCTTCGTTTATGCAAGCCACTGACACTTCCACGGGCTCACAAGTGGGGTCAGGCACTTCTCACAAGTGGGGTCAGGCACTTCTGAAAAACACCATTTTTCACACACACATCGCAAGGGGTCTGACCCCCTCTTGTGACACGTTTGACATGCGGGGTCAGGCACCATCGCTATTCACAGTTTTTTTATTTTTCAAAAAGCCGCATATTTCCTGGTTTCCTACCACGTCTTTGAGTAAATGGGGTCAGGCACTATCGTTTTTTCTAACGTTTATTTATCGAAAAAGCTAGGTGCCTGACCCCGTTGTTGTCGAAAGGTGCCTGACCCCTCTTGTGGACCCCTCTTGTGTAAAAAAATCCCGCTGCGGAACAGAACACCATTTCCGCAGCGGGATCAGTCACTATACAGACAATTATTTATTTAGTTTTATAAACAGCCTTAGCCGGCATTCCTGCCTTACGGAACATGGTTTTGTACGAAGGAACCTTTGCCGCAGGCACTGTAACTACTGGTTTTGCAGCGATGCCAGTGAACACCTGGCTGCCTGCCACTTTGATACTGTTTCCGAGTTTTACGGTCGTCAGGGATTTACAACCATAGAACGCTTTGTCGCCTATAACCTTGATGCCATCTGCTATAACCAGATTCTTAAGATGTGTGTATCCGTTAAATGCATTTGCACCTATCGCTGTCACCTTGAATCTCACGCCGCCTATAATGACCGTACTCTTAACGCTTAAAATAGTGAACTTCACATTTACCTTTGTAAGGGTGGAACCTGTGAGCGTCACTGTTCCAGAACCATTTGTCGCCGCATTTGTCACCCTGTACTTCAGGCAGCCCACTGTATAAACCTTATTCTTATGAATAACTATGCCAAACGTCTTTACTACCGTACCCTTGTAGCCACCCTTACCAGTGATCACAACCTGCGCTTTACCCGCTTTTACATTGTTCTTGTATGTAATGCTGTAATCCACGCCTGCCTTCAGTGTCTTTCCATACGCCTTCACCACTATGCCGCTCTGGGTTATCTTTTTGCCTGTGTACTGCTTATTTGTTATTCCCGTCACTACAGTCTTGCTTGACTTTGCTGCAAGATCTGTTGTGATGAGGCTGTACTTAAGTTTGTTCTTCACCGCCACATTATATGCTGTGGAATATTTTCTGGTGTAGATTGTCAACTTTGACTGAAGCTCAAACGCTCCGCTTTCAATCTTTGTTACACTATATGGAATAACAACCTTTTCCAATTGCTTACAAAATCCAAATGCTTTATCTTCTATTTCAACGACCGACGCAGGAATAATCACGCTTTTGATCTTATCCTGCCAATAAAACGCATTTTCACCAATAATCTTTACTGTTCCCGGAATCACAGTTTTATTGCATGCAGCCACAAGCTTTGCCGAATCCTTCTCTATGATTGCATTACAATTATTTCTGCTGTCATACTTCTTATTATTCTCATCAACGGTAACCTTCACCAAATTGTCACATCCGAAAAATAGGCCTTCTCTTATATCTGTAACACTTGCAGGAATATTAATACGTGTAAGGCTCTTACAGTTCCAGAATGCATACGCCCATATCTCTTTCAATTTTGAAGGAAGGTTAATCTGTGTAAGCGATTTGCAATTATTGAATTCCTGAGTCTTAATTCTGGTAATATTCTTAGAAAGCGTGATGCTCTTGAGCGCAATGCATCCATCAAATGTTCGCCCATTGAGCTCTGTCACCCCATCTGGAATTTTCAATGACACCAATTTACTACAGTCCATAAATGCGCCAAATCCTATGTATGTAACTCCTGCCGGAATAGTTATAGCAGTTATCTGATCACATCCAAGGAATGCATGCCTACCTATGCTCTTAAGTCCACTAGGAAGAGTTATCTTCTTTAAGGTGTTACATCCACCAAATGCTGTACTCGCAATTGCGGTAATCTCTGACGGAATCACCGTTGCTGCACCTCCACGAATAAGCGTATTTGTCGCTGTCTCTATGATAGCATTACAATTATTTCTGCTGTCATATACAGGATTTTCACTATCAACAGTTATCTTTGATAAATACGAACAATTATAGAATACATCAACACCTAAAGATGTAACTCCCTTTGGTATATTTATACTTCTTAACTTAGCCCCCCTGAACGCACCATCACCTATAGTTTTTACACTGTCTGGGATTGTTATGCTCTTTATATCGCACCAATAATAACGAAATGCATCATTTCCTATAAATTCAAGCGTATCCGGAAGTGTAATTGAAGTTATCGCATCCCCCCCCTCTCGCATATCAAAAACACCATGATTGTCCGTTCCAACAACCTTCTTGCCACCGACATTAGCTGGTATAACAACGTTTCCTGAAGCGCCTTTATAATAAGATAAAATCAGGTTTCCATCCTCTGCTGTAGTGTACATCCACTCAACCGAAACATTATCATGCTTGACAATCACACCACAGTAATTGCCGATTCCCTTTATAATTATTTTTCCCTCACTATTATTGTCACTTTTATATGATATTGTGTAATCCTTGTTTTTTACAAGTTGTTTGCCGTCTATCGTCAGTCCAATACCATCCAGACACACCTTTTCATCTATCAGATATTTCACATCACTTATTCCATAGACATCCGCCTCGGTATCCTCACCTGCAATATCGGTCTTGCTGCCATCACTGTAACTGCACTGGATATCATATCTGATCGCATACTTATACGCTGCAGATCCCTTCGTGCATTGAATAACAACATTCGGAGCAAATACAAATATTCCCTGAGCAATATTTGTCACGCTGTCCGGAATATATACATACTTAAGATTTTCACACTCAAAGAACACGTCAGAATCTATGCTTGTAATGCACTCTGGCAGTACCACCTTTTCAAGGTTATTGCAGTTAGAAAAAGCTCCATACTCCATATTGCCGAGCATTTTTCCTGTAAAAATAACACTCTTTAAATTACTACAGCCGCTAAAAACATTGCTTCCGATATAACCCAGATCTGCAGAAATGGTTACATCAACCAGACTTTTGCAATTTTCAAATACACTATCATCTATCGTTGTAACTTTCTTGCCATCTATAGTCGCCGGAATGTCAAGCTGCGCAGCCGTGCCTGTATACCCTGTGATATATATTTCATCGCAATCCTCATCATACTCATAAGTAAGTCCATTACTCTCCTCCGCTCTGGCACTTAACGGCATAAACATAATCACCATCACCGCCAAAGCCAGCAGATATTTTATGTACTTTTTCATAAACCCATCCTCCTGTTTCTGTTTAAATCTTATCTAACTATCCTATCAGATGTTGGCACCGACCTTAATGTCAGCGCCTGTCATCACTCAAACCACTTTTTCACATTGAACTTATCCTTGAAGCTCTGCCTGTCAGCAGCAGGGAGACCATAGTATGTCCACACGGCATCGTTTTCCTGATCCACATCATCAAAGACAACTTCCCATACATCACCATTCTTTTCAACATATGCGTCAAATGTTCCGGTTACTGTATCCTCAGTCTCTTTATAAGAATCCTCACACATAGTCATTACTGAATCTATGGTATCACCCTGCAAAAAATCATACAGCGCAGTCGTCGCAAATTGCATTGCAAGCAGCTTGGGATCAGCCTCAAGAAAGAAACTTTCGCCCGCCATTTCTGCCACAGTTTCAGTTGCATCACGACCCGCCTTTTTAAGCATCAGACTGCCTACAGATAATAACTTTTTATTAGTCACTTTGACCTCAACCTTATAGCAGTCTGAATCTACTTTTTTAACACTTTCTATTTTATAATCGGCATCCTTGGCAAGACATTTTGATATCTGTTTGATGTTGTCAGCATTTATACCAGATCTATCCGCAATCCCGCCAAACACCTTAAGAGCCACTCCTCCAAATGTGGAATCCTTTGTTTCTGCATACCACTCATCATACTCATCTGCATAGTATTTGCCACTTTTCAGATCCGCCATATAGCCATCGACTGCCCTCTTAGCCTTGTACCTTGCTGAAAATGGCCCTACCGTGAACATAAGGACTAGAAATACAGCTATTGCGGCTACTGCCGAACCTGATATTATAATGAACTTTTTGGCAGAAAATTTTTGCCTGCCACTGCCGCCAGAAGCATTCTCGGCATCTTTCCTGACCATGTGACTCTTCTGCAGTGTATCCAATGTATCCGCCTGGTCGTTCAGATTATCTTGTGACTGATTTTGCAACTGCGGCTGGTCCTGTGGCGAAGCTTGCATCTGGGACTGATTTTGTATCTGTGACCAGCCTTGTATCTGCGCCTGGCCCTGCATCTGATCCTGAATCTGTCCCTGCCACATCCCTTGCACATTTTGTCCATAACTGTATGCCGCATAGTTACTCTGCGCATCTTGGGCATAGCCCGAACTTTGCCACTGTCCCTGCATGTCCTGTCCACAACCGTAGGCTGCATAGTTACTCTGTGCATTTGGGTCATAGCCTGCACTCTGCCATTGCCCCTGTACACCCTGTCCATAACCGTAGCCTGCAAAATTATTCTGCGCATTGGGGTCATAGGCTGCACTTTGCCACTGCCCCTGCACATCCTGTCCATAACCATAGCCTGCATAGTTACTCTGTGCGTTTGGCTCATAGCCAGCCCAGTTATTTTGCATGTTGGACATACTCTGATCTGGCATCGACTGAGCCTGCCCCGCTGTCACCTTCTCATTATTTTCTTCCAATAAAAAAATCCCTCCTCTTCTGTATCATTCAATCAGAAATGTATACTTTTTAAGATTAGGGATTATAGTCAATTTTTGTATTAAATTATGTGTAAAATGTCGAAAAAACTTGAAGAAAAGAACTCTGAGTGTTACACTTTGCTCATAATAATATGGTATCCATATAAATCTGAAAAAGTATACTTTTTAATCCTCTTCTCTGCCATCTATCCGCGGGAATTCAAGCCTTATTGTAAATCCATTCTGCCACTTTGAATCAGCCGAGATCTTTATGCCCAGGTCATTTGCCATCTCGCTCACAAGGTACAGACCCATTCCGGTTGCGTGCTCTCTCGCCGCCCCCGAATCACCGGTAAATCCTTTTTCAAATATGTACGGCATATCGCATTTCTTCACGCCCACGCCATTGTCGCTGATCTCAAGCACGCTGTATCTGTCAGTCTCCCAGAAGTCAAATGATATCTCCGGCTGCGTTCCTGCATATTTGATGGAATTGCCTATGATCTGCCCAAGAATAAACTGGATTCCTCGCTTATCGCTAAATATCACGCCGGATTCCAGCTTCTTTCTGATACGTATATTCTTCTCAAGAAGCAGCGGCCCGCACGTTTCCACTGCCCGGTCCACGCACTCGCTCACATCAAGGCTTTCCATGAGGTAATCCTTGACGGCACTTTTCAGCCTCGCATAGTACAAGATCTGATCCACGTACCCCTGCAATTTGCTGCTCACATTGTCCAGCTTTCTCGCCATCTCATCAGGGATCTCATCGCGCCTGTTGTCAACCACCAGCGTGAGCAGGGATATGGGCGTTTTGATCTCATGAGTCCAGTTCTCCACATACTCCTGATAATCAGCAAGCTGTGTCTGCGAACGTCCATGCTCATCCTGAAGTTCGCACATAGTGTCTGATATCAGATGAATAAACTCGGCGTCCGATTTGCTGCACGCCTCAAGCAGCCTGGCTTCATTCTCCTCATCAGGTCCATTCACAAAGTTTCTAAAAGCCTCCGACTGTTTACTGTATCTCATGCACAGAACTATGCACACCGCCACAAATGTGATTATCTCAAACAATGCGATCACCGTCATGATAGTGCTCAAAGCCTCCGGGACAACAAGCCACAGCAAAAATACAAATACAAGATCAACCGCAAGCAGAAGTGCCAGCCACGGCATATTCTTTTTCATAACCAGCCACCATGTTTTCATATGTCTATCCTTTCCTGTGCCTACGTCCTCACATACAAGCAGAATGATCAGTCGGATATTTTTCCATAACTACCATTTTCTGCACGCATACACTGACTGCCTGTTTTTTTCGCAAATTTTCTGCTGCTCACTCCAGCCTGTAACCCACGCCTCTCTGAGCCACGATCAAAGCCTTCATGTTAAGTGAGGCCATGGTCTTTTTCAGCCTTGTGAGATTTACCTGCAAAGCATTCTCATCTATATATTCAGAGGTTCCCCATACCGCCTCACACAGCTTTTCCTTTGAGACAACCTCACCCCCGCCGGACATCAGAGTCTCCAGTATCCGCCCCTGATTCTGTGGGAGCACCGTGGATTTTCCATTTATATACAGAGTATAAGTCTGTGTGTCCAAAAGGAATCCTTCTCCTTCTATGAGATTCTGTCTGCCCTCGTATCTCTTGAGCACATTTGCCACTCTGGCGAGAAGCCTCTCCCGGCGGCACGGCTTTGTGAGAAATTCATCGGCCCCGATCTCAAGTGCGTGAAGCTCATCCTTTAGCTGATCCCTCGATGTGAGGATCAGAACAGGGATAGAGCTCCGCCTCTTGATCTCCCGGCAAATGTCAAATCCGCTCCTGCCCGGAAGATTGATATCAAGCAGAAGTATATCCGGAGCCGTGTCCAGTATCTGTTCTATTATATTGTCAAATCCATTTGTCTTCACAGCCCTGTAGCCGGCCTTTGCCAGCATATCCAGAAGCTCGTCACACATGAGGACGTCGTCCTCGACCACCATCACGCACTTCACCGTCTATTCTCCTTTATTCGCTGCGCTCATAAGCGCTCCAACTATCGGTAGCGCCACTCTCACTTAGGTGAGAGTGGCAGGTCGTCGGAACCATTCCGAAATATGACTCCGTCATATTGGTTCCGACTATTACTCGGTAGCGCCCCTCTCGCTTACGCAAGCGGGGCAGGTCGTTGGAACCATTCCGAAATATGACTCCGTCATATTGGTTCCAACTCACTCAACTCGCTCTGGTTTCATCATTGCCATGAGATATCTGTTGCTGGAGCGTTTTACTGCTGTCATATAAATACATTCTACCACACACAGCAGGATTATCATAACCGCAGCTATGACAAGTATCTGTTTTATACTGCCGCGCATGAATTCCGACAGTATTCCCGTGAGCAGAGCACGCACGCCAAATATACTGCTGAACGCTGCCACTGCAACCGGGATTCCGAAGTACCAGCCAACCTGTCTGTTTGCGGAGCTGCAGAGCATTTCGTATGTCGCCCCAAGTTTCACAAGAGTTCTGTACCTTCTGCCGGACTTTCTCTGCCCCATGAGGAACTGAACTCCGATTATAGTATTTGCTATTATGAGGAATACCACCGCCAGATAAAGCGTTATATATCCGGCAGCCACCGTGTAGAACATATTTCTTCCTATGTTCTGCAGATAACTCTCGCAATCCACATTTATGCTTGCAAAATCTATACTGTCAAGCTTCTCATTTTCATCCATTATGGCTTTCATGAGTCCCTTGTCATCTACAATGTCTTTCTTAAGAACAGCATTTACATATAATTCACAGTTGTCATTTGTCAACCTGGCAAATGTGTCGTCGTCCACGATGAGTCCAAATGACAGTGTTATAGAAGAATCAGTCACTATCTTTGTGGTCTGTATCTCACCGGTCAGGTGATACTCGTCTCCGCGTATATCCACCTCCGGTCTCTCCGCCAGGACCTTATTCAGAATCCCGCCACGATAATCAGTAAAGAAATCAGTGTAGAGAGCCAGCTCATTTTCCCCAAGCTCCAGAGGTTTCTTTCCCGCAGCCGTAAGCACCTTGTTGTATGCGCTCTGCTGAATCAGATAAGGATATGTCATATATGAAATGTTATTTATCAGCACATCCCTGTCCTCTGAGGCGTCAAGATTTTCAAGTGCAGATATGACATTATCCACGTTCACTATATCATCATAGGACTCGTTATCGCTCATCTTTATATGACCGAGCTTCATGTCAAATACATTTGAAAAGTCATCCATCACGCCAGCTTCTTCCAGCTTTGCACGGATATTTATGCTGTCCGCCTCGACATCATCTCCATATGAGGCAAATGTATAGTCAAGCACATGATCTGTATTCTGCCTTGATATGCATATTCCAACACCCGCACCGCAGCAACACAGAGCGCCGAGTATGAGGATTGAGCTTATGGCAAGTGTTCCGGATTTTATAACTACATTTTCATGTATCTGCCTGAATCCGAACACAGCAAGTGGCTTTGAGCCATTTGCTCGTCTGGCAAGTGCATCCATAAATATTCTGAGGCCGTAAAACAACAGGAACATGCCGACAAATCCCAGTGTTATGGTGACCGCCATATATTTTACGCTGATCCATGAATAGCCGCTGATTCCCTGATAGTACGCAGCGATAAGTGCCGCAAGGCCGAGAACCGCACTCACACCGTACACAGGGGCAGGAAGCTGCTTCTTCTCTGTATCTGGAACGTCTACAAGCAGATCTCCTATCTGCTTTCTTGCAAGCTTACCACTCAGTATGACAAATGCTGCAAGCTTTATAAGTATAAATCCAACCGTTGTAAGTACAACGGCCTGCAGCGAAAATGATACGTGATGACCTATAACACCAAGGCCAACCAGTCTGGCCGTTAAAAGGCTCACAACCTCTGACACAAGAACCGCAATCGGAAGTCCGATGATCAGGGCCAGAACACTGCTGCCCAGATCCTCTGCCATCAGGAGTGCAAAGAGCTTTGACCTCTTCATACCCATCATTATATACATTCCAAATTCATGCCTTCGCCGTTCAAGCTGGTATTTGCTGGCATAATATATAAGAAAGAACAACATGATCAACGAAAATACATAAAACACAGCCGCTATCTGGAGCAGGCTGTTCACCGCATCGCTCTCAAGACTTTTAAGGAATATCATAACGTCCTGATGGGACAGTGCCAGTATGATATAAAATGCCACTATGGATACGACCAGCGAGGCAAAGAAGAGTCCGTTCTCTTTTCTGCTTCTCCGGCTGTTCCTCATTGCAAGTTTAAAGAACATTTGCGCTTCCTCCTCCCATCTGTGCCATCAGCTTGAGGATCCTCTCGTAGAATTCCTGCTGTGACTCTCTCTCCATATCTCTTCTGAGCTCATGGAATATCCTGCCATCCTGTATAAAAAGAATCCTCTTGCAGAAGCTGGCTGCACTGCCATCATGAGTCACCATGAGTATGGTGATGTTGTCATCACGGTTCAGCCCGGACAATTTCTCCATGAGTGACTTTGCATTTCTCGAATCAAGAGCGCCGGTCGGCTCATCTGCAAGTATGATACCCGGACTTAATATAAGTGCCCTGGCGGCAGCAACTCTCTGCCTCTGACCTCCGGACATCTGCGAAGGGAATTTGTCGAGCACATCATCTATCTCCAGATAAGCGGAAAGCTTTTCCAGCCTGCTTCTGCTCTCCGCCTCAGACACACCGTGTATCGACAGTGGAACCATGATGTTCTCTCTGCCTGTGAGATTGTCCAGGAGCTCAAAGTTCTGGAAGAGATATCCAATCTCCCTGCCTCTGTACTGCGCAAGTGCCGCACCTTTAAGTGACTGTATCTCCTTGCCGCAAAGCTCTATAGTTCCGCTATCTGGCTTTATGACTGTAGCGATACAGTTCAGCAGTGTGGACTTTCCCGATCCACTGCTGCCCATGATGCCGAGAAACTCCCCCGGCACGACCTGAAATGATATGCCATCCAAAGCCTTTGTCTGGTTTGGCTTTTTGCCATAATATTTTTTTAGTGATTCTATTCTTAATAAACTATCCATCTTCCTCCACCTTTCCAACAATGGGGTCAGGCCCCATCGTTATTTGCTTGTTTTTATTTTTTGTAAAACCCGCATATTTCCTGGTTTCCTACCGCATTTTGGGGTAAATGGGGTCAGGCACCATCGTTTTATCTGCCGTTTAGTCACCAACAAAAGGTGGGGCCTGACACCTTTGTTGTGCATATAAAAAAGCGCCGCTCTGATATCATAATATCAGAACGACGCTGTGATTAACACTTACACCTTGTGTAAGTGTTTATATCGGATAATCTACCGGGTTTGCAACAAATGGGGTCAGGCACCATCGTTTTACCATCGTTTTATCTGCCGTTTAGTCACCAACAAAAACTGGGGCCTGACCCCTTTGTGCCTGCCCCTTTTGTGCACAAAAGTGCACAAAAAATGCCGTTCTGATATCATGATATCAGAACGGCACATTGATTCGCACTTACACCTTGTGAAAGTTAATATAGAGGTGTTGTTCTCTGAACTTCTTTCCTTATAACCAGCCTAAATCCTTTGTATGTGGAAACCTGTCCCTGCTCCAAACTATACAATCCGGCTGCTATACCATCTGCAACCTTCATATCATATTTTGTCGTTGGTCTTCCCTTTATCTTACGTGCAACCTTATCATATACTTTGTATGGATCATTCGCTGTTCCAAATTTACGTACACCTATCTTGGCATTTATTATCTTAGCAGTAGCTGTCTTATTGTTCGGAACTGTGACCGTACTAACTGCATACTTATACTGAAAATCCTTATTACAAGTCAATGTATATAAAAATAACTGCGCAAGTCCTTTGTTATGGCACTTGCTAGTCGCCGTCATGAATGTGCCACCCCAGTAATAATCTGCAGGGCCTTCTACCAAAGCATAGTTTTTAAGATTTGCACCATTTAAGCTCATTGTCTGCAACATCCATGATGGAGCAAAATACCCTAACACTTTAGAACCATTCATATCTTTTGACCATTCGGTTGTCCACTGCATTGTGTTATTAGTATAATTGCCAGCCTTTAAGGCCTTGCTCACATTGTACTGTGTTGCAATATTAGAAGGGAACTGCATGGATCCATTCTTTGAAAGTGCGGTTGTACTGCTAAATAAGAAAGCTTGACGGGTATCATCTACACTTGACAGCATCTTCACGCCCTTCTTCTTCGCAGTCTTTGCACTTGACATAAATGCGCCCCAATTTTTCACCTTTGACTGGACTGTAACTGAATAATCTGTTCCAAATGCCTTCTTTGCTGCAGTTCTTTTATATGCATATGCGCCTGGACATACAAATGATGACACAGCCGTCAATTTGCCATTCTTTTTACCGAGCACCTTTGTATAATCATAGGCATTATTGTACCACCTGGCATCAAAACCTATCTTAGAAAGTGGCACAGTGTATGATTTGCTCATACCATATCCGAGATCGTCTGCGTCCCAGCAGATAATATCCGGAGCCGAACTCCCACCATTTTTTACACTATTATCCAATATGCTATGATAGTCATCGCTGATACCGCTAACCCCCAGACTAACATAGTTTATCTGATTGGCATACTGAGGGTATTTTTCCTTAAACATATCAATCTGCTGCCTCATCGCATCATCCCACGAATAAATATTGATCGTGCCCTTGCCAATTCTGGAGATTCCCGAAGGAACCCTGCCCGCTGATGCTGCATACGCATCTGCCGGTGATGCAAATACGCTCACCGCCATCACCGAAGCTGCTATTACTCCGGCAACTACTTTTTTCAATAATTTTCTCATAAACATTTTCCCCTTTCATTATGTGAAAAACTACAACACGTTATCCTTAAACTATCACTTCGCACACATTGCGTCAATATGCAACATACCCATATATAATACAACGTTTTTTGTGCACTATCCACAACGCAAATTGTTGCATGTACACATAAAAATTGTTATAATTGGAAAGGTGTGTTGATGCTTCACCACACTCAATAGATAAAACGATTATGGAGGGATAGGATTATGGCATGGTATGACGAGGCAGTATTTTATCACATTTATCCTTTAGGACTTGCGGGAGCCCCGAAACAGAATGATTACGGCGAGCCTGTTCACAGGCTTAACACCCTGATTCCATGGGTGGATCACATAAAGGAGATTGGAGGAACAGCGCTTTATATCGGACCGCTGTTTGAATCTGTAGGCCACGGCTATGAGACAACCGACTACAAAAAGCTGGACAGCAGACTCGGAACAAATGAAGATCTGAAAGCATTTGTGGCTTACTGCCACGAGCAGGGCATGAGAGTTATATTTGACGGCGTGTTCAACCATACCGGACGAGACTTCTTCGCCTTCAAGGATATACAGGCAAACAGGGAGAATTCACAGTACAGGGACTGGTACTGCAACGTGAACTTCTGGGGCAACAACGAGTACAACGATGGATTCTCATATGACAACTGGGGAGGCTACAACCTTCTCGTCAAATTGAATCAGAGGAACCCGGCCGTTGTCGATTATATATGCAACGTGATCCGTTTCTGGGTGAGCGAATTCGATGTGGACGGAATCAGACTTGACGCAGCTGACGTTCTTGACTTTGATTTCATGAAGGCACTGCGCCGCACAGCAAATGAAGTGAAGCCTGATTTCTGGCTTATGGGTGAGGTTATCCACGGCGACTACAGCCGCTGGGTAAATGGAGAGACACTTCACAGCGTCACCAACTACACACTTCACAAAGCCCTGTACAGCGGTCACAACGACCACAACTATTTTGAGATCGCACACACTGTAAGACGTCTTCAGAACATGGGAACACTTAAGCTCTACAACTTCGTGGACAATCACGATGTGGAGCGTATCTATACAAAGCTTAACAATAAAGCACATTTTGCGCCTGTACACGTACTGCTCTACACTCTTCCGGGAGTGCCTAGCATTTACTACGGTTCAGAATTTGGAATTGAGGGAAGAAAAGAGCGCGGCTCAGACGATTCCTTAAGACCAGCACTCAATATCGAGGATTACAAGGATGCTGTAAAGACTAATCCGTGCACTGCACTCGTCGCAGCCCTTGGCAAAGTCCGTCAGGCTGTCCCTGCACTGTCCTACGGCAGCTACAATGAACTGATGCTGACCAACAGACAGTTCGCATACGCAAGAGACTTGGACGGAACACGCGTCATCGTATCTGTGAACAACGACGATGCGCCAGCCGGAATGCACCTTGCAGCAGGAAACTGCGCAGCGTATGTCGGCGCTCTGTCAGGTGAGAAAGTCTCTGTCCAGGATGGACATATAAATATCACCCAGCCTGCAAACAGCGGAGAGATCTGGGTACCAGAGGGAACCGATCTGAATGTGAAGCCGGTCAAGATCGAGACAAAAGTTGAAAATAAAGCTGATATTAAACCAGAAAATAAGGACAGCTCTGACTCTAACACCGATGTTAAATCAGACGGCAAAGCAGGTGCTGACTCTAAGTCCAAAGCCAAGACAAATACCGAAAAAACGGACAAGCGTAAAACAGAGACCAAGGCAGACAGCGAGACAGCAGCTGAGACTAAACCAGAGCTCAAGCCTAGTGCCAAGAAAACAACTGAGGATAAAGCCGAGATCAACCACAATGTAGAAAAGTCAACTGAGGATAAAGCCAAAGCTTCCACCAAGGACGAGGAAGCCAAGGACGATACTACGGCAGTCAAGAACATTGAAGAAAGCTCCGACTCCCCTGTCGATCCAGCCACCATCACGGTTGACTGGAGCAAGTCACCTGAGTCCATGACAGTCTCTGAGCTTCAGGCAGCAGTTCTTGCAAAACTTGCAGGCAACGGCCCTGTAGATGCCCAGATGAAAAAGACTGTCACAGACAACATCTGGCATGACTCTCTTGTGAATTGGCTGAAGAGTTTTAGATAACATCAATCTATATCATAACGAACAAAACGGCAGCAATCACACCCGAGACGACCATGAGAAAAGCTACAGACAGCGTCGCCTGTCTGCTGAATATACCGGTATTCTCCAGATAAAATTCATATGGATCATCTGTATTTATCTGGAGATATACCACATCTCCCCTGCTCACACCAAGGCCAGCCACATATGTCTGCTCACACACCTTATACATCTGATCCTTATAAGTAAATTCAAATACACCAGCTTCAGGATATCTTCTGCCGACTCTCACATTCTGTCTCATATCCGCACGCATATCTGAGCAGACAGCCTTCACCGTAAATGAACATCTCCGCTCAAGAGATTTCCTCCTACATATCACAGATATAAGTGCTATAGCACTCACTGCAAAGAAAATCACCGCAAACACATCAGCATAGAATATACCCACATTGCAATTCTCTCTTCCGAATATTTTTTCCGGAAGTGATGTCACTTTCTCAGAAATAGAACCGTCTCTTACCGCACACGACGCCCATATCAGCACAGCCGCAGCACTTGCGAACACTGATATAAACACTATACCCATGCCGCTTACACGGTGTCTTTTTCTTATACCGGATATAAAAGTCTTAATGATCATGACAATGACTATCCCCAAAAAGAATTGTCCCACCACAAGCAATATCGCATCCATACCAATCTCACTTGCGATAAATCCTGCTATGATACTGAGAACAAACCATATGCCAAATATGATTCCGCCTATCTTCTCCACCGGAGAGACACGCTTTTCTTCTCTATATTCATTTTCCATATATTTCACCCCCACACCCTGCTGGCACTATAGGCCAGCACATAATTATACAAAAACCGGGAATCAAATTAAGCAATTCAATTCCCGGTCTCTTATATACTATATGCTGCTATTTACAATTATATCTGGGCAACACATCTCTGCTAATCCCAAAGTCAGCTTATTCTACTGCTCTCTAAACTTGATCTCACCGGTAGCAGCATCCATGCTGTCCACGATGGCAAGTGACTCGAGATGATATCCAAGATTACGGATAACCTGACCACCTGTCTGGAAGCCCTTCTCAACTGCAATTCCGATTCCCTCCACGCTGGCACCAGCTGACTTTACTATGGAGATAAGCCCCTGAAGTGCACA
>CAKQQK010000052.1:0-19795 GCA_934270935.1 uncultured Coprococcus sp.
CGCCTCAGCGTGCTACCGCTTTATATGTCACAGGCGTAAGCCTGATGACCTGCGCACGCCTCAGCGTGCTACCGCTTAACATGTCACAGGCGTAAGCCTGTTATTAGATGATGTTTATAATATGATGTTATATCAGTTTCAATAGGAGAGAGCATGGAACAAAATTCAGAAGACAGACTTAGAGTAGGTGTGATAACCTCAAGCCATGGTATAAAGGGCGAGGTTAAAGTATACCCGACAACAGATGACAATGATCGTTTTAAGACCCTTGGGAAGTGCTATTTGTCAAATGGCAGAGAGTCTTTGGAGGTAAATTGTACATCGTGTAAATTTTTGAAAAATATGGTTATTCTTAAGTTTAAAGAATACGATAATATAAATGATATAGAGCGTTTTAAAAACTATGACATTTTAGTTGACAGGGAGGATGCCGTACCTCTTTTGGACGGAGAATTTTTTATTTGTGATGTCCTTGACGCTGATGTGTATGATCAGAATGACAAGCATATAGGAACCCTTGATGATGTTCTTGAGACTCCGGCAAATAATGTATTTGTCGTAAAGAAGGATGACGGCGGCGAAATACTCATACCTGTTGTGCCGGATTTTGTATATGATGTAGATACAGAAAATAAGAGAGTTAAGGTCAAAACCTTTGAGATGGTAGAGGCAGATGATTCAGATGACGGTGCTGGGAATTGATTGCATACAGGTGTTTGATGAGATGATGAACATATACTAGGAGCAGACTATGAATTTTTATATTTTGACACTTTTCCCTGAGATGGTTATGAATGGACTTTCAACCAGCATAACAGGCAGGGCTATGGAATCTGGAAAGCTTCACATTGAGGCGATAAATATAAGAGATTACACCCATGACAAGCACAATCATGTGGATGATTATCCATATGGCGGCGGTGCGGGAATGGTCATGCAGGCACAGCCTGTGTATGATGCATATACGGCTTTGGTGGAGAGACTTGGCAGAAAACCGTGGGTCATATATATGACGCCTCAGGGAAGGACATTTAATCAGGTGGTTGCACAGGAACTCTCTGAGAAAGAGGATATAGTGCTGCTATGTGGACATTACGAGGGAATTGACGAGAGAGTCCTGGAGATGATAGTTGATGACTATATGTCCATCGGTGATTTTGTCCTTACGGGAGGTGAGCTTCCGGCTATGGCTATAGTCGATGCTGTGTCACGTCTCGTGCCAGGGGTTCTGAACAATGAAGACAGCGCTGAGATTGAGACATTCTATAATAATCTGCTTGAATATCCACAGTACACCAGACCGCCTGAATTTATGGGCAGGAGGGTTCCGGATGTATTGCTTTCGGGTAACCACAAACTTATAAATGAGTGGAGACTTGAGCAGTCTATCGCTCGAACGAAGGAGCATAGGCCTGATATGTACGAAAAATACATAGCAGAGAATCCCCCTAAGGAGAAGAAAAAACGTAGATGATATTTCCTATAATGTATGCTATGCCACTAAGGTGCCTGACCCTTTTCCACCAAGGGGTCAGGCACTTTTTCACCAGGGGGTCAGGGCCTTTGGGTAGATGCTGGTAGGTGATGGGGTCAGGCACTTTGGATAGATGCGGAATTGCAAGTGCTCGTAGACCGCATAAATACAAGCTTTTTTACTATAAGGGGTCAGGCACTTTTGCTATAAGGGGTCAGGCACCTTTGGAGATGGTCCCTTTGAGCAGTGATGAAGAGAGGGGGCCTGACCCCAGCTGGCACCAAATGTGTGACCCCAATATGGGCGGAAGTTATATATATGGGTTGCCACCTATACCATGGGAGTGGTATACTAAATTATGGCAGAACACGACAGGATTCGTGTTCTGCCATAACCATGTAGATTGTTCTGTGAGACATTTTTATGTGACAGAAGAGCATGAGAACAATGAGATGACAAGGAGATACGAGATTATGAGACGCAGATTTTTAGTTACAATGATGGCACTTACAATGGCTTTTTCACTCACGGCATGTGGTGGCAAGAAGGATGACACTGAGGCAGCGGCTACTACTGAGGCAGCATCAGAGGTTAAGGATGAGCTTATCCAGTTTGTCGGCACAGACATTCCAAAGGTGGAGACAGAAGAGGCAGAGATCATGACAAAGTACAATGCATATTTTGCTGAGGGTACAACCATAGATACAGATGCACTTCTCAAAGATCTGACGGATAATCTGCTTCCAAAATATAAGACATTTCTCTCAGATATAGAGGCTATAAGCCTGAAGACAGACGAAGTCAAGGATCTGAGAGACAAATATTTTGACGCCATGAACACACAGTATCAGGCACTTCAGAAGGTAGAGACTGCGATAAAGGACAAGGATAAGGATGTGCAGACTGAGGCACAGAAGCTTCTCTCAGATGCCCAGAGTAAGTATACAGCATACAATGATGCGGTATATGCACTGGCACAGCAGGAGAATGTGACACTTAAGGGAGAGATGGCAACCACAGCAACGACAGAGGCTGGCAGCACAACAGAGGCGAACACAGAAGCCATAGATCCGAATGAGGCACTTGTCGACGATATATCAACAACAGATGCAGATACAGAAGCTGAGACAGAAGCAGCTGAGTAGAATTATAAAGAATGAATACTATGTAGTATATATTTTCAGGCAGTAAGTGATCTTGCTGCCTGAATTTTATATAGTCAATTCACATTTTATACAAATTTGGATGTTATATTGTAAAAAGTTGGATAGAAATATATGTGCGGAGGTATATTATGGATACGATAAAGGTATTGATGGTTGATGATGAGAGCAGAATGCGAAAGCTTGTAAAGGATTTCCTGACAAGGGATGGTTACACCGTTCTTGAGGCCGGAGACGGAGAGCAGGCACTTGATATATTTATGAATGATAAGAATATCTCCCTTGTTATACTTGATGTCATGATGCCGAAGATGGACGGATGGGAGACACTTAAGGAGATCAGAAAGTTCTCCCAGGTGCCAGTCATCATGCTCACTGCAAAAGCTGACGAGAGAGATGAGCTTATGGGATTTGATCTGGGCGTTGATGAGTACGTGACCAAGCCTTTCAGCCCGAAGATCCTCATGGCGAGAGTAGCTGCTATCTTAAGACGTACATCGGATGCGGCATCTGATGAGAAACTTGTGGCTGGTGGAATCGAGATGGATCTTGCAGCTCATGTTGTAACCATAGATGGCAAACCTATTGAACTCAGCTTTAAAGAATTTGAGCTGCTTCAGTATTTCATAGTCAACAGGGGGGTTGCTCTTTCCAGAGAAAAGATCCTGAACAATGTATGGAACTACGACTATTTTGGAGACGCCAGAACCATAGATACCCATGTCAAGAAGCTCAGGAACAAGATGGGCGACAAGGGCGAATATATAAAGACAATCTGGGGTATGGGCTACAAATTTGAGGTGGAATAATGAAATCATCTATCAGATCATCCATAAGGACGAAGATAACTTTCAGCCTGGCAGCGATAATCATATGTATGATAGTTATGTCGTGTGCTATAACGTTTCTGTTTATCAAGAGATATTATTATAATAGTATGGAGAAGATGCTCCTTACTACATACAACTCCTGTAATGCTCTTTTTGGCGATGATGACGATGTGGATGCCAGATCACTGACAAATGATGTAGTGAACGAGTCAGGTGCCATGATATTCATATTTGACAGTGAGAACATGAAAGTCTATACCACTGTCAATGAGGAGGCGGCAGTGTATAACAATCTGTCATTTATAGCAGATTATTTCAAATACAGTGGCGGTAAGAATGATAACGATTCAAAGATAAAGAGAAAGCAGATAGAAAAGACAGACAAATATGACATACAGATAACCAACGATAAGAATACAGGTTCAAGCTATTATGATATAGTTGGATTCCTTGACAACGGCTTCGTGGTTATTATACGTAAGCCTATATCAAGTGTAGATTCCACAATTGTTACGTCCATCAAATTCTTCTTGTTGGTATTTTCTGCTGTGGCACTGCTGGGATTTGTCATGACGTATTTCTTCAGCAATTCATTTGCGAAACCAATCAAGAAGATGGCTGCCATAGCCAACAGAATGGCACAGCTGGATCTGGATGTGAGGGTAGAATATCCGGAGAACGACGAGATTGGTGAGCTTGCTGACAGTATGAATGAGATGTCATATCAGTTAAAGAATACTCTGACAGAGCTTCAGGAGGCAAATGCGAAGCTGCAGACAGATATCGATGAGAAAGTTCAGATAGATGAGATGCGTAAGGAGTTCCTGTCCCATGTGTCACATGAGCTCAAGACTCCGATTGCCCTGATACAGGGATATGCAGAGGGACTCAAGGATAATGTCATAGATGACGAGGAGAGCAAAGAGTTTTACTGCGATGTCATCCTCGATGAGGCCGGCAAGATGAATAAGCTTGTAAGGCAGCTGCTTGATCTGAATGAACTTGAATTTGGTGTTGACAGGGTTCATCCGGTGGTGTTTGACATAGATGCTCTTATTAAGAATGTTGTCGATTCCTCGTCAATTCTGGTTGAACAAAACCATGCCAATGTTGAACTTGATAAGTCGATTGAAGATGTGTGCAATGTGTATGCCGACGAATTTATGATAGAGCAGGTATTTACAAATTACTTCACAAATGCACTTCACTACTGCACGGATGGCGGTAAGGTCAGAATATGGACAGCGAGTATGGATTATGACCAGCCGAAAAAGACTGATGATGGACTTGTAACAGGCAATTTACGAGTATTTGTATATGATGAAGGTCCGAATATACCGGCGGATGAGCTTGATAAGGTGTTTATCAAGTTTTACAAAGTTGATAAGGCCAGAACCAGAGAGTACGGAGGAAGTGGCATCGGACTTTCTATAGTTGCTGCATCCATGGCGGCTCACAACAAGAATTATGGTGTTTACAATGTAGAAGATGGAGTGGTATTTTACTTCGACCTGGATATCATAAAGGAGGACGAAGGTGAACCGGAAATGATACATGGTAAAAACGGAGAAAGTACATCAGATAACGTAACAGAGCAATAAATGCTTTGCAAGAAGGAAACTTTTAGGCTATAATTCTAGGGGTTTCCTTTTTCTGTTGTGGTTACAGAATAAAGAATGAGAATAAAATTGTGCATCTGGTGTCATATACCGGATGCTAATCGGGCTGGATAGATCATGAAGCAGAGATACTTAACTCAAAGGATAAGCCAGCTGAAAATATATAATGTAATGGGAGAAGATTATGTCATACAGTGCAAAAAATATTGAGGTGTTAAAGGGACTTGAGCCGGTAAGACTTAGACCGGGAATGTACATCGGCAATACGGGACGAAGTGGTCTGAACCACCTCATACAGGAGCTTATAGACAACTCGGTTGATGAGCATCTGGCAGGATATTGCAACAACATATGGGTGAGCATCAATGAGGATGGTTCGGCAACGGTTTCTGACGATGGACGAGGTGTTCCGGTTGATATTCATGAGCAGGAGGGCATTCCTGCGGAGCGTGTTGTATACACAGTATTGCATGCAGGTGGTAAGTTCAACAGTTCAACTTATAAGATAAGCGGTGGACTCCACGGAGTAGGTTCTGCGGTTGTAAATGCACTGTCTAACAAGCTTATAGTGGATGTAGCCAGAGACGGTTACCTATATCACGATACATATGAGAAGGGAATACCGACAACTGAGCTGGTTGACGGTATGCTTCCAAAGACAAAACTCAGGGAAAAGAGAACCGGAACCACGGTAACACTCTATCCTGATGATACAATATTTGAGACAGTAAAGTTCAAGGCGGATGCCATCAAACAAAGGATTAAGGAGACTGCATACCTGAATCCGAATCTTACGATCACATTCCAGAATAAGAGGGACGGCGAGGAGCCTATAGTATTCCATCAGCCGGGAGGTCTTTCAGCATTTGTTGAGGATATATCACAGGGACTCACACATACATCACCGGTTGTCGCCATATCCGGTGAGAAGGACGGAATCGCCGCAGATATCGTATTTTTGATGACGGAGGACGGCGAGGAGAATATCATAGGATTTACCAACAATATCACGAATCCTGAAGGTGGAACCCATGTGACGGGATTCAAGTCAGCATTTGCCAAGCTTATCAATAATTATGCGAGAAATGAGCTTGGAGCTCTGAAAGAGAAGGATTCCAACCTGACGGGTGCAGACATAAGATCTGGCATGCAGGCTATCATATCCGTGAAGCATCCGGATCCTCAGTTTGAGGGACAGACCAAGACAAAGCTTTCCAACACGGATGTGTCAAAGGCCGTTGACGATATCGTGAAGGAACAGCTCACAGTTTATTTTGACAGAAATTATGATGTGCTGAAGGATATAGTGGACAGAGCGGTGGCGCTCTCCAAGAGAAAGGCGCTTGAGAAGTCCAAGATCAATATCAACAAGTTCTCATTTGAGGGAAATGGCAAGCTTGCAAAGCAGGAGTCCTCAGATTCGTCTAAATGCGAGATATTCATAGTCGAGGGAGATTCGGCGGGAGGCTCAGCAAAGACCGCGAGAAACAGAAAGTATCAGGCAATACTTCCACTTAGAGGTAAGATACTCAACGTGGAGAAGAAGCCTGTTGCAAAGGTGCTTGAGAATGCCGAGATCAAAGCGCTTATCAATGCATTTGGCTGTGGCTTCATGCAGGGTTACGGCAATGATTTCGATATAAGCAAGCTGAACTACGACAAGATAATCATCATGACGGATGCCGATGTGGACGGTGCCCACATAGCGACACTTTTGTTGACATTCTTCTATAGATTTTATCCTGACCTTATCAGCGAGGGACATATATATATAGCTATTCCGCCTCTCTACAGAGTTGGCGAGGGCAAGAACATCAAATATCTGTACTCAGATGATGAGCTTGCAAAGTACAGAAAGACACACACGAACAAGTTCACGATCCAGAGATACAAGGGACTCGGTGAGATGGACGCAGACCAGCTCTATGAGACGACGATGAATCCTGAGACGAGGCTTTTAAAGCAGGTATCAGTGAACAGCCGTATCGAGGCAAATCAGCTCACACAGACGCTCATGGGAACTGAGGTCGCACCTAGAAGAGAGTACATAGAGACACACAGTGCGGACGCTGTACTCGATATTTAAGCTTATACAGAGTTATATTTGATAAATACTGCACAGCGTGTTTTCACAGTTTGTATGATGAAAGGGATAGATCATGTCGGAAAAGATATTAAACGTAGATTATGAGAGCGAGATGGGACAGTCCTATGTTGACTATTCCATGTCGGTTATAACAGAGAGAGCTCTCCCGGATGTAAGGGATGGATTAAAGCCTGTCCAGAGAAGAATACTTTACTCGCTGGACGGTCTTGCAGGCTCCGACAAGCCACACAGAAAGTGTGCGAGAATAGTCGGAGATACCATGGGTAAATATCACCCACACGGAGACAGCTCCATATATGAAGGTCTTGTAAATATGGCACAGAACTGGAAGCTGCCTATACCACTTGTTGACCCACACGGCAACTTTGGTGCGGTGGACGGTTCCGGTGCGGCTGCCATGCGATACACTGAGGCGCGTATATCCAAGTACACAGAGGATGTGTGCATGAAGGATCTTCCGTTCTTCAAGGACCAGTTCATACCGAACTTTGATGGAACGGAGACAGAGCCGACTTTCCTGCCTTTCCAGGTGCCAAATATCCTGGTGAGCGGCTCAACAGGTATCGCCGTAGGTATGGCGACAAATATACCTACACACAATCTTGGAGAGGTCATAGATGCCACAGTTGCATATCTGAATGATCCAGAGATAGAGCTTGAGGATCTGCTTGCGCTCATGCCGGGCCCGGATTTTGCCACAGGCGGAATCATCAATGCCACACCTGAGGAGCTGTACAATGTGTATGCCACAGGACTTGGCAAGATCAAGGTGAGAGGCAAGGTAGAGGTCAGGGATATCGGATACGGAAGAAAGAGCATCTGTGTCACAGAGCTTCCATATACCATGATCGGAGGCACTGCCAAGTTCCTCGATACTGTTGCAGAGCTTGTCAGAAACAGAGAGCTTCCAGCAGTCGTGGACATTGCGGACAGAGGAGACAAGAACGGTGAATGTCTGTGTATCGATGTGAAGAAGGGAACTTCTGACGAGGAGATACAGAACATTATAAATATATTATATAAGAAGGCAGCCCTTGAGGATACATTTGGCGTGAATATCAACTGCATCAACAACGGCAAGCCGGAGGTCATGGGACTCAAGAAGATACTGAAGGTGTACACAGACTTCAAGTATGGTCTGTATGACACGAAGTACAGAAAGCTTCTGGCACAGCAGGAGGAAATCAGAGAGATCAAGATGGGACTCCTCACAGCGGTTGACTGCATAGACCTGATCATCGAGATACTCCGCGGAAGTACAAAGGTTGCAGATGCCAAGGCGTGCCTCATGCATGGTGATACATCTAATATCAAGTTCAGATTTAAGGGCTCAGAGGCGGACGCAAAGTTCCTGTGCTTCACAGAGAAGCAGGCGGATGCGATACTTGCCATGAGACTTCAGAAACTCATAGGTCTGGAGATCAATGCCTTAAAGAAAGAGCTGGCAGACGCAGAGAAGCTCATCAAGAAGTATACAAGACTTATGGAGTCCAGGGATGCCATGAAGCAGCAGATGATAGATGACATGCTTGAGATCAAGGCCAAGTATGCCATACCTAGAAGAACACAGATCCACAATTATGGAACTGTTGTTGTGAAGAAGGCTGAGGTTGTGGCTACAGATGTGGCTGTACTTCTCGACAGATTCTATTACATCAAGGTTGTAGATGCAAATGTATACGAGAAGAACATAGAGCAGATCACGAAGGATTACAGATTTGCGGTTAAGTGTCAGAATCTTGACAGGATAGCGGTATTTGCCGACAATAATCAGGTGTATACGATCAAGGTTGCCGACATCATCAAGCTTCAGGCGAAGAAGAACACCAGCAAGAAGGGCGGCGGAAGTCTTATAGGACGTCTTGCCGACAAGGGAATCCAGGTGTTCGAGTTCTGCAACATGAACGGTGACGAGAATATCCTGTTCATGGATTGCATAGAGCATTTTGTGACAGACAAGCTGCTGTTCGTCAGCAGGCAGGGGCTTGCAAAGGTTGTTGACGGTTCAGCATTTGACACCACAAGGCGTGCTGCAAATGCTTCAAAAGTCGGTGATGATATAATTTACATAGGTAAATTCTCTGAGGGAGATTTTATTATTGCGCAGTCAGAAAAAGGATATTACATAAGAGTTGATATCTCCGAGATCCCTGAAAAGGGCAAGGGTGCAGCGGGAGTCAAGCTCATCAACTTAGAGGGTGACGATGTTCTTGAGTCGGTATTTGTGGGAAGCACAAAGGATACCTTCAAGGTTGGAGACAACGAGATAATCTTCACCAGAGTTAAGCCGGGCAAGCGCGGCGGTAAGGGAAGTAAGCTGAGGTTCTAGAAAAAACTTTTGAAAGGACAGAGACAGATGATTTCAATTTTAGACTACGATGCAGGTAACATAAAGAGTGTTGAGAAGGCAGTGCAGTATCTTGGTGAGGAGGCTGTCATCACAAGGGACAGAGATGTGATCATGGCTAGTGACAAGGTTATACTTCCGGGAGTTGGAAGCTTCGGAGACGCCATGAATAAGATCAGGGAGTATGGACTTGAGAACGTCATCTATGATGTTGTGGATGCAGACAAGCCGTTCCTCGGAATATGTCTTGGACTTCAGCTTCTGTTCAAGACCAGCGAGGAGTCGCCGGAGGCAACAGGACTTGGAATCTTAGACGGTGAGATACTTCGTATACCGGATGCGCCGGGACTTAAGATACCGCAGATAGGATGGAACAACCTTGAGATAAATCCAAAGGCAAGACTTTTCAAGGGACTTCCTGAGAATCCATATGTCTACTTTGTTCATTCATATTATCTGAAGGCTAAGAATCCGGAAGATGTGGCAGCATCCACATTCTATTCAACTCAGATTCATGCCTCTGTGGAGCATGGCAATGTATTTGCATGTCAGTTCCATCCTGAGAAGAGCTCAGAGGTTGGACTTAAGATA
This sequence comes from uncultured Coprococcus sp., assembly GCA_934270935.1. Taxonomy (GTDB): domain Bacteria; phylum Bacillota; class Clostridia; order Lachnospirales; family Lachnospiraceae; genus Coprococcus. The sequence continues at coordinate 10,132 of CAKQQK010000052.1, forward strand.
CTGAAGAATTTTATCGACCTGGAGGTGTAGAGCATGCATACAAAGAGAATAATACCATGTCTTGATGTTAAGAACGGAAGAGTTGTAAAGGGTGTAAATTTTGTAAATCTTACAGATGCCGGAGATCCTGTTGCAGTTGGTGCAGCATATGATAAGGCGGGAGCTGATGAACTCGTATTCCTTGACATAACAGCTTCATCAGATCAGAGAAATATAGTGGTTGATATGGTAAGACGTGTAGCTGAGACTATATTTATCCCATTCACAGTGGGCGGTGGAATCAGAACAGTGGATGATTTCAAGGCGATACTCAGAGAGGGCGCAGACAAGATATCAGTGAACTCAGCAGCCATAGACAATCCTACACTTATAGCAGATGCGGCTGACAAGTTCGGAAGCCAGTGCGTCGTTCTTGCCATCGATGCAAAGAGGCGTGATGACGGTTCTGGCTGGAATATATACAAGCACGGCGGACGTATCGACTGCGGAATAGATGCTGTTGAGTGGGCTATGAAGGCTGCAGAGCTCGGAGCAGGAGAGATATTGCTGACCAGCATGGACTGTGATGGAACAAAGGCTGGATATGACATAGAACTCACAAGAACCATAGCAGACAACGTGAACATTCCAGTCATAGCTTCAGGTGGTGCAGGAACAAAGGACCATTTCTACGATGCCCTGACAGAGGGCGGTGCAGATGCAGCCCTTGCGGCTTCACTTTTCCACTATAAAGAGCTTGAGATAGGAGATCTGAAGAGATACCTCCAGGACAAGGGAATACCTATGAGGCTGTAGATTGTGCATTAGCTAGCCGTATTCCGGCGAATCAACTTAATTTGCCGGAAGTGAATTTGCACACAAATATGGACTTGGCTATCCAACTTGGCTATCCAAAAAAAGAAAAGCATACAAAATTTTCACTTATTCTTAAAAATAATCAAAAAAGAGATAATTTCTAGCAACTTTATCTCTTTTTTGATTATTTTATTAAATTAGTGATAAATTTGTATCCTTTTTTATCAAGCAAGCTCTCCGGAGGACAATCAAGCAAATTTCCACCGGAGAGCTATCAATTAAGCTTCTATTTGAACAATATATGTTTTACATATATGTATCACGCTTTCACATCTATATCTATCTATCACTCCTCAATATATGTGACATTTCCAGACTCAGCATCGTCAGATGTAATCTGGACGGATGTTGATGATTCCTTAGAAGGAGCAGCCGAACTAGAACTTCCTGAAGCAGTGGTGGTGTTTTTATCCGCTGAGTCAGCGCCTTCGGTTGCGAGCTCGTCATCGAGGTAAGGATTTCCTGTGTCAACACCCTCTGCGTGCATAGCGGTATCAAGCCATGGATCTTTGTAATCTGCAACGTTCATGTTGTTGAATATATATTTGCCATTATTGTCGAAGAAGAGCTCGCACCAGCCGCAGCTATCAGGTGTACCCCCGATGAGGATGACGCTGTGTGAGCCGTCCGCGTTCTTGATCTCATGACGGAAGTATTTGTCAGGGCCGCATTTGTCAGTGATATCCTCCTTTGTGTCACCTAGGACGAAGTAGAGTCGTCCATTATCGACCTGTGTATATCCGGTGTCGTCATCTGTAGTTATAGAGAATTTTATGGAATTGCCCTCGCTGTTCTGTTCGTATATAACTTCTGCGCCATTTGCCAGATGGAATGTCTCCTTCAGGTATTCGATGGCAGCGGAGACAGTAGTTCTGGTTGCCGGGATGCACAGAAGAATTGCGCATACGGCGGCTGCTATAGCAGCGTATCTGCATATGCGTATAGCTTTGCCCTTTGTATTTCCTTTTTGAGCTTTTTCTGCAAGACTAGCTCTTATGTTGTCTTTGCTTTCCTTTGACATATATACGTTGTCCATGGTGGATTTGTATAATCCGGTGATTTCCTTGTCAGGTGAATCAGATTTTCTGACATGGGAATTTAAGTCTATTGGTGTATTTGATCTGTTTGTCATAAACTTATCCCTCCTTATTAAGTATGTATTGTTCATCCATGCCGTGTAGGTTTTGATACACGACCGTCACTAGGTATCCGATAAAATTTTTTTTAGTTCCTCGCGTCCGCGGGACACCCGCATGGAGACAGCCGATGTTGACATGTGAAGCATCCGTGCAATCTCTTTGAAAGTATAGCCCTCATAGTAGTGAAGGTAGAGGACTGAGCGGTATGTGTCGGAAAGATTATTTATGGAATCATACATAGTCTGTTCCTCCATATTGAAGACATATCCGGCTGGCTCTCTATCAAGCTTGTCGTAGCTGGTATTCAGCCTTTTAGAGGCGGATTTCAGATTGTTCCTGCACATATTGGCTGTCATTGTGAGGAGATATGACTTCTCGCTTCCCTTTTTTATATGTGGACTCTTTTCTATAAGTTTTGTGTATACATTCTGTACAATATCTTCGGCGTCCGCAGTATTTCCAAGAAAACTCAGTGCAAGCCGGAATACGTTGTCAGAGTATGCATCGTATAATTCAAGCAGTTGCTGCTGCTTCAATTGTCATCACCTCCGTAGTCTGTTACATATGAGAAAACGACAGAAACAGGTTTTCTCTCATTTGAGATCTCATATATAAAACAATCCAGAACATCAAAATAGCACATGTAAAAAAGAAAAATCAAATAAATAATTTGAATGAAAATAATAGAGGTAATTGAGCCGTATGTTTAACGAGGTATTTATATTTAGAAATTATAATATGAAAGAAAAAAGCGTACAGCTTGTATGAAAATTTGATTATGCGCACATATATGGGCCGTAATGTCATGGAAAATGAACACTGTGCGTGCAGAAAAAAGGAAAATCAGGATTGCCAAGGAGATGTAAGGACTACCAGGAAAAGCAGGTCTGCCATGGAAATGTAAGGACTACCAGGAAAAGCAGGTCTGCCATGAAAATGTAAGGACTACCAGGAAAAGTAGTACTGCGACGAAAAATAATGTAAATATAAGTGCCATATGGTAGAATAAATGAAGTCGATATATTGTTTGAAAATGAGCTGAAATCTGATTTGAATGGAACAAATAACATGTTTTGTATATATTTGATTCCTTATAATATAAAAAATTGGAAAGGAAAAACAAATGTGTGTTATCAATTTGAGAAATTATCTTGGAAATGTATATGATGAATTAAAGAACTATCTGGAGACGCTGACACCTGATGAAAAAAATCGATTCATGAAAGAAGTTTCAAATTTTTTCTATAATGGTATTGCAGATTACGGAGATAGAAACCTGGTCGCATTTTATGTATTAAGGTATGCAAGGGCGTACGGTTTCCAGTTTTCAAGAGCCTACGCAGATATATTTGCGGATATGGAGAATCCGGGACGGGTAAGTGCGGTGAGTGTAGGCTGTGGTACAGGAATTGACTATTGGGGAATGTCCTATGCTGCAAGGAAGATGCACAGGGCTGATAACTGTGTACTTGATTATACGGGGATCGATCCTGAAGTCTGGGCACACAATATAACCGGGTCTGATGATATGCCGGAATGTGATACTGTGAGATTCAACAAATTTGTTCAGGCAAATAACATGGATGCAGTAAATTGCAGTGATTTTGGACAGCTCCTTGACATTATCGAGAAAGAGCCGGGACGAACACTTGATGATATCTACTTCTTTCCGCATTCCACCAAGGAAGTGTGTATACATACAGTACCTGACTGTGGTCAGGAGGATGGTAAATACAATGCGTATCAGTTCATGGCCAGATTTGCTGGAATTATAAGTCGTAAAATAAAGGATAAACCAGTGTATATTGCTTTTACATACAGGAAGAAACCTGGAAATTACAGCAATGAAGAGGTAGATACAGCAGCATATGAGACTATGTATGGAACATATCTCAGAAAATGTCTGCTGGAGAGAGACCTGGATGTGCAGATGCTGGCACCTGTGCATGTTGATGAAGACAGCTGTGATCTCAGTATATGTAGTCCGGATGAAGATAGCTGGAATTATTTCTATGATTATGAAGAATTTCACGGCTATACAGGTACTAACGATGAGATGGCATATGTGGCTGATCTGGGGAGAGACGATGATAATACATTTGACAAGCTTTTCACTGATCAGATAATTGATACAAGACTTGCTTCACTTACAGAATGGAAAGAAGTGACGCGCAATACTGTATATGTTCAAATGTACCCGATGGACAATCTGAAAGATATGTGTTATCAGGTGTTTAAGATAACCGGACATAGAGAAGAAGATCAGGATCAAACTGAAAAGAATAAAAAACTTGATATAATCGAAAAGATTATGAGAGACTATTATTTCGTATATCCATATACGGATAGGTCAAAGCGTTCTCTGTCATGGCTGGTGTCAAAGATTCATGATTATCCATGGAGGGTTGATATCCGTGACCGGTCTTTTGATATCTTTGAGGAGACTTTTGGGTACAGGCCGGACAATCTGTGGGGTATCCAGAATATGATAAGATATGATTTGATAGAAGATCGTCTTAAAAATTCTGGTTACTTTGTAGAAGAATTCGACAAAGACGGCAAAGTGATTTCCTGTGAAGTGACCGAACGCGGAAAACTCATGGGATTTAGCATAGATGATGATAAACCAGGTGAGATATTCCTCAACACATTTGCACAGCAATATGTGCTTGCCGGCATAATATGTGGAGAGCTGGCGAATATATAAACGGCAGTAAGATTCGATTGAAAGGACATAGACATGATATTAAGTGCAAGCAGAAGAACTGACATTCCGACATTCTATTCGGATTGGTTCTACAACAGAATAACGGAGGGATTCCTGTACGTCCGGAATCCCATGAATGCACATCAGATAAGCAAGATAGATTTATCACCTGAGGTCGTGGATTGTATCGTGTTCTGGACCAAGAACCCTATCCCGATGATCCCGAGGCTTGATGAGCTTTCAGCGTACAAATATTATTTCCAGTTTACCCTGACGGGGTACGGAAAAGATATGGAGGCGAATCTCCCGGATAAGAAGGGCAAACTCATACCGGCTTTTCAGGAGCTTGCCGGGAAGATAGGGAAGAAGAGGGTTATATGGAGATATGATCCGATAGTTTTCACAGACAGATATACACCTGAGTATCACATAAAGGCGTTTACACAGATAGCAGAGGCGCTTGATGGATGCACAGAAAAGTGTGTCATAAGTTTTGTGGATATATATGCCAAGAATAAGAAGAATATGCAGGCTGTCGCAAGCTATGAGATGGGACATGATGAGCTGGAGAAGTTTGCAAAGACTATAGCCGATATAGCTAAGGAACATGGCATGGTCGTGGCCACCTGCGCAGAGGTTGTGGATCTTGCCAAATGCGGCATAGAGCACAACTGTTGTATAGACAAGAAGCTCATTGAGGATATCATAGGCTGTGAGATAAAAGTTTCCAAGGATAAGTCTCAGCGCCCTGAGTGCGGCTGTATGGAGAGTGTGGAGATCGGTTCATACAACACCTGTCTGAATGGCTGCAAATACTGTTATGCCAATTACTCACCCGAGGCGGTGAAGGCCAACTGTGCGTGTTATGACCCACATTCCCCGCTGCTCTGTGGGAGCGTGGGCGAGTTTGACAAGATAAATGAGAGAAAAGTAAAGTCTCTGAAACAGACACAGCTCAGTTTTAATTTTGATGATAAATAGCCAGGTAGATATGGAGATTGCAGATTATCTGATTTCAAGGATTTTGGAAAAAGATACTAAAAAGCAAAGAGACAGAAATTCAGAAATGGGGGTTAGAATTTGAGATTATCAGAGAAAGAATGGGAAAATATAGAATTTCGCAAAAAGAAATATAGACAGCTTAAATCTGCCCTGGACGGTGCTGTGACTGGGCGAGGCAATAAAGTGTCATCATTTGTCATTGGTGATGATGGAGTATATACGGTAAAGGATCTTGATAAGCTGGTGAGTGAACTGGTGAAATCCATGGATGAGTATGGCAGGCGCGATAATTTGTGGAAAAAAACTGCGGTAGCAGGGAAAGACAAGGAAACTGATACAGAGACTTCCATGCCGGACAGATTCAGAGAGTTTGTGAGTGATTATCTGTACTGTATGATACGTCTTATGGTGAGCAATATGGAGTGGGTAGAAAAGGTATTTGCCTGGCCTTTTGAGGATTCGTTCCAGCAGATCCTGAATCATTCTGAGAAAGTTTGAAAACTTGCGCAGAGGTATGTGTTTGATAGATATAACGAATTGTGGTATGAGTGTTACTACGGTATGAGAGGCGAGGATCTGGTGTTCGATGTATTCACTCTTGCCTATGAGTCGCTGACAAATACAGATATAAGTTGTTCACTGTCTCCAGCCATGAAAGAGATGCTGGATAAATACTGCCACGAACAGGATGAGATGTATAAAGAATTCCTTAATGAGGCCGAAGAAGATGTTATGACAGATGAGGAGATACAGAAAGCTTTAGCTGAGGCTTATGAGGACGGCAGTTATCCAGACGATACTTCGGCTGAGGGAGAGTATGACAGATATCTGGATGAGATGATGGACAAGGCGATCCGGAATGAAGAGGAATTCCTTCAGCAGTTCATAGGCAGAGACATATACTGTAAGCGTTATATAAGGCTTAGGGAGTTATTTTATCTGAACTGTGATGATGATGACATGAGGTATCCGCTTTCTATATTTGACAATCTGGTTGAGGGAATGCTGGATGTGTTTCTGTGCAGAAGAGGAATGTCGCTCTATGCGGATGTGGATGAATTTGTCAGGTCATACACATACATAAAGAGGCAGATAGATAAAATAAAAAAATTAGCTGATGAGGTGAGTATATGATCGGAGCGATGTGTTACTGCCTGGAGGGAGGTGCATGCTGTGGCGGGACTCAGGGATGATTTTTATTATAAAATTGGTCAGGATTATCATGAGCATATGCAGAATTCATTCCTGTATGGATATGTGAAGGGTGGACATGATAAGAATCTAAGGCTTAGGATCAAAGAGAAATTATTCTGCCTTGCAGACACACCGGCAAGCAAAGGTAAATTTGCGGGATTTATTGCGAAGGCTCTGCTAACCGACAGGAATCTTTCAGCAAGGCTTGAGCATCTGAATGGTTTGCCGATATTATTAGCCGAGGCAGAACGTGTGCATGGCCAGAACAACTATGATATGGATGATTCAGTTGGTATGAAGCGTCAGTTGGATAAGAGTACATATAGGGATTCTCTGGCCTGTCTGGTTGCAGAACTAGGCAGTTATCCGGTTCTGGATATAGATATAAATACTTTGCGTAATCTTGCAGGAGAACTGCTGGATTCCTGTGAATTCGAGGGGGAAAAGAAGAACCCATATGTGCAGCTTACATCGCTTTATCTTGATCTTGAATGCGGACTTATAGGTGTGCCGGATTATGTGAGAGGTGTGATAGATTTCTGCCTTGCAAACAGCAAATATATCCCGGGAAAATCGGATATTGCAGTCTTTCGTGAATTCGGCGTAAGGACCTGGGGAAAAGATGTATTTGCCGGAATGCGCAAATCAAGTGAGAAACTAAAGATGCTGTCGCAGTTCGGTGAATCTGATAAAGACACATTTGATGCCGGGGCAGAGAAGTTTTTTGATGAGATCTTCCTTGGAGACCTCACCGAGAGGATCCAGAACGAGATCATCAGGGTAGAGATCAATACGCTTTTGTACGATGCTGGGTATTCCGTTGATACCGGAGTATACAAGCCTCCACGTAAAAAGGACAAGAGTATGGATATCATGGATGCTTATTTCAGGTATTCTGGCAGCAATCCATGGGAAGAACAAAGCGGATCAGCGGCAATTCCCGGAGGTTACATGACATGGGATGAATATTATGATGCATGTGACAATCTGAAAGATACCATCAATTCAGATAGAAGCGACAAGTCACATCAGGATATGTTCATGCCTGTATGGATCGACAGGGAAGTCGGTGGAGGCGTTTTCCTTATTGGAAAGAATCAGTTTTACGAGTCAGCGGATGTGCGGGTTGACAACAACTGTGAGCTTGGCGTGGTATATTTCATCGGAATAGAAGATGGCAAGGCATTTGAATTTGCAGCGTTCCAGGCGGGAGATTTTGATAGAAATGCATTCCCTGGAATGGAGGAAGCTGTCAGATGGTTCCAGAATTATGAGTACAAATCTGATTCGCTTGAGGAATATCAGAGCTATAATCATGCTGCTCCAGATAACTGCCCTGAAGTATTTTTGAAGTATTTTGCAAATTCTGAAAGTTCCCCTGAATATGATGATGTGAGCGATGATGAACTAGATGCGACAAAGGCAGAATTTGACAGAGAATTTGAGGCTGATAAGATAAGGGAGAAAATCCATAAGGCTTTTTCAAAATAGAATAGGTTGGCAAAGTCCATTCATAGGAGATACTGTGGATGGACTTTATTTTATGTAATATGTGATGTTTTAGGAATAATAATGCAAATGGTTCTGAAAAATTACGGGGCAATTTCGAAAAAGGGTTATTATTTCTATATCAGGTCAATAAAGAATTTGTTATGTATCAGGTTTCCTATGGAGGTGTAAGATGATTGATAGAGGAAAAGAATTGTTATATACGGCTATTTCGCTGGCGAGGATGTATGGAATAAGTGAGTGCCTGAATGACATTCCATTTATTCAGCAGGGTAAAATGAATGATATGATAGTGAACTGGGCAGAAGAATATATAAAAACTAGTGAAAATGATCTGGTTGATTTCTTTGAATATAAGATCAAAAATATAACAAATGAGAAGCTTGAATAGCTGTGACGATAGTAAAATACTGATGTAAATGCAAAAAGCCGGAAGATATATATCAATCTTCCGGCTTTTCAAATTCTATTATATCTGATACTGAGCAATCAAGAATGTTGCAAAAAACATCTATAGTCTTGGTTGTTATAGCTGCGCCGTGTTTCATCCTGTGCAGGGTGTTGGCAGGAACGCCGTGCTTAAATATCAGTGCATATTCTGTGATGTTCTTTTTGTATAGTGTCTCGTAAAAAGGTTTATAAGATATCATGATATAGCCTCCATCTTTCTTAAAGTAACACATTTTACGTCAGACATATGCTTAATATATTAGCTATAAAATATGATTAATATATTGGATAATATTAAGATGGGTTTATTGACAGTACACAATAAATTGAGTATATTTAATGGGTAGTTTATATGTAAAGCAGGTCTTTATATAAAGTGGAAAGCCTGTTAGAAAGACTGAACAAAGTATTCAGTACAAAAGATAAGGGGGATATTGCAAATTATGAGAACAAAAAAAGCAGACAAAATGCTAAGAATCATAGCAGTTGTCACAGCACTTGTGATGGCAGTGGTTATGCTTCCGGCTTCAAAGATCGAAACCAGTGCAGCAAGTGTCAATACAAAACTGTACAAGACTATCAGTTGTCAGCTCACAGGAAGAGAGACGAAGATCGTGACTTTCGGTTCTGACATAGCAAGCATCACATATGGAAGCCAGGCTCCTGCGTCCATGAAGAAGATATCTGCGCGTAAAGTAGAGGTCAAGGGTATAAAGAATGGTATTACCAAATTCTACGTTGTGACAAAGGATAAGAGACACATTACCTGCAACGTGACAAGGAATAATGCGCTTATCATGAACACAAA
>CAKQQK010000053.1:0-19532 GCA_934270935.1 uncultured Coprococcus sp.
GAACTTACACTCAGACTGGCTGATGCAGAGCAGATAGATGCAGAGCAGATAGAGACAAGGTCCAGAGCCCACACCAGAGTTGAGACCATAGAGGAAAAGGCGCATCCTGGACTTGGCGAGGAAGGAAAATATCACGTCAAAGGGGACGGTGATCCGCTTCCGGAAGGAACAAGACTTACATTTGCCCTGGTTGGCAATCAGAACTGTGGAAAGACGACTCTGTTCAATCAGCTCACCGGATCAAATCAGCATATAGGCAATTTCCCCGGAGTAACTGTCGACAGAAAGGATGGTCCGATAAGGGGCAGGGAGAATACTTCCGTGACGGATCTGCCCGGAATATATTCGATGTCTCCTTATAGCAGCGAGGAGATCGTGTCCAGAAACTTCGTGCTTGATGATCACCCAAAGGCTATCATCAATATAGTAGACGCTACTAATATAGAGCGAAATATGTATCTCACAATGCAGCTTCTTGAGATGGAGATACCGGTTGTCGTCGCGCTCAACATGATGGATGAGGTCACAGGCAATTCAGGCTCCATAGATGTAAATGGGATGGAGGCAATGCTTGGAACCCCGGTTGTGCCTATATCTGCGGCAAAGAACGAGGGCGTGGATGAGCTTGTAAGGCACGCTATACATATAGCCAAGTATCAGGAAAAGCCTGGAAGACAGGACTTCTGTGATGAGAACGAGTTTGGCGGAGCAGTACATAGATGTATACATGCGGTGGCGCATCTCATAGAGGATCATGTAAAGGCAGCAGATCTGCCGCTTAGATTCGCTGCGACCAAGATCATAGAGGGAGATCATCTCATACTTGAAAGGCTTGGACTTGATGAGAACGAGAAAGAGACGATAGAACATCTGATAATCCAGATGGAAAAAGAGCGAGGACTTGACAGGAGTGCAGCCATAGCTGATATGAGATTTAATTTCATAGAAAAGGTATGTGAAAACTGCGTAGTTAAGCCAAATGAGAGCAAGGAGAGGATCAGAAGCGAAAAGATAGATCGCATTCTTACGGGTAAGTATACCGCAATCCCATGCTTTATAGGTATCATGCTGGCGGTGTTCTATCTGACATTTAACGTGATCGGAGCAGGACTTCAGAAACTTCTGGAGATGGGGATAGATGCGCTCACGATTCAGGTCGGAAAGCTTCTCACCGCAGCAAATGTAAATGTGGTGGTCAAGAGCCTTGTTATGGACGGAATATTTGCGGGTGTGGGAAGTGTGCTCAGTTTCCTTCCAATAATCGTTACCCTGTTCTTCTTCCTGTCGCTTATGGAGGATAGTGGGTATATCGCAAGAGTTGCGTTTGTCATGGATAAGCTGCTAAGGAAGATCGGACTTTCCGGCAAGAGCATAGTTCCGATGCTGATAGGCTTTGGCTGTACGGTTCCGGCCGTCATGGCAACCAGGACACTCCCGAGTGAGAGAGACCGAAAGATGACTATTCTGCTCACTCCATACATGAGCTGTTCGGCAAAGCTTCCTATATATGCTTTCTTTGTAAGCGCATTCTTCCCTGGAAAGGGCGGACTTATTATGGCAGGGCTTTATTTCCTTGGAATTGCGATAGGTATAATCGTAGCTATGGTTTACCGGAGCACATTGTTTAAGGGCAATGCGGTTCCCTTTGTCATGGAGCTTCCAAATTACAGACTTCCGGGTGCGAAGAATGTAGGCCAGCTCCTGTGGGAGAAGGCAAAGGACTTTCTTCAGAAGGCGTTCACAGTTATATTTCTTGCAACTATATGTATCTGGTTCCTTCAGAGCTTTGATATGCACCTCAATATGGTGAAAGACTCGCAGGGCAGCATACTTGCTGCGATAGCCGGACTTTTGGTACCGATATTTAAGCCGCTTGGACTTGGCGACTGGAGAATATGTACGTCGCTCATAAGTGGTATCATGGCGAAGGAGAGCGTGGTATCCACACTCGAGATATTGTTTAACGGATCAGTGACCGCAGCCATCACAACCAGGGCTGCAGCATCGCTGCTCGTATTCAGCCTGCTTTACTCGCCTTGTATAGCAGCCATTGCATCCATCAAGAGAGAGATGGGGCATCGCTGGGCTGTCATGGTAGTGATCTGGCAGTGCGTTGTGGCGTGGATTGCAGCATTTGTGGTGTATATGATAGGGGGAATCCTGTGATAAAAGCCTAGCGTATGACTGGTCTGATACATTCTGGAATACGTCTGGTATTAGTGTTTTATCACACCAGTTTCTTCTCTGTCCACTTTCCACTTCGCCAGCGCAGGACCATACCCACTGCGCGCACACATTCGTCACAGGTAAGGCCTATGTAGGCGCCGGTTGCAAGAAGCCCAAAGTGCAGGCCGAACATCCATGTGCCGCCGACCGCACACACGTACATAAAGACCGCTGCTATGACGGCTGGGAATACCGCATCCCCACTGGTCTTCAGGGCCTGACCGTAGACAAGGTTGGTAACTCTGCCGACCTCGAGTATGATGTCAATTGCAAGAAGCCTTGTGACAATATGAACCATGTCCGGGTTGTCGGTGAACAGTCTCATGGTCCATGGGGCTGTGACTGCAAATAAAGTTTCAAGACAGGTCGCCACGATCACACCGATGATGGCGGCCTTTTTGGTATCTCTTTTACATGCCTCTATATCGCCGGAACCGATATGCCATCCTGTCATGATGGCGTTTGCCTGGGCGAGCGCTGAGCCGACGCAGTAGGAGAAGTTGCTTATCTGAGCTGCGTAGGATCGTGCCGTGACATTTATTCCGTCAGTATCCATCTGGTTCAGGAACTTGACCACCAGCATCATGGCGACATTGTACAGAACGGATTCGAATGCAGATGGCAGTCCGACTCTGATGATCTGTGAAAGGACAGTTCTGTTAGAAAGCCTTTCGGGATTTTTTCCTGCTTTTACAAGGGTGCAGGAGAAAAAGATAACAATTGCAAGGTTGATAACCTTGGATATGACTGTCGCTGTAGCGACACCCTGCACCCCTTTATGCAGCGCAAATAGAAAAACTGCATTTAAGGCGAAGTTTACAAGGTTGCCGATTATGGTAGCGATGAGAGGCTGCTTTGTATGTCCAAATGCTCTGAGGTAGCTTGCAAATATTGGAATCAGTGCGTTCAGAAAGCACCCTCCGCCAACAATCTCAAGATAGCTCATGGCAGGTTCCCTGAGGTTCCCTGCTATTCCGATCAGGTCAAGAATACTGCCGGAGAAGGCGAACAGGAATATGGACATTCCCACACCTATGACTGAATTAAATATAAGGCCAAGCTGACGAGCCTGATAGGCAATGCCAGGCCTGCCTGCGCCTATGTTCTGAGTCATGACAGTCATCATTCCTGATGATATGATGGAGAACATGATGATAAACATGCCTATGTAGCTGTTGGCGGTTCCGACAGCTCCCACGGCATAGTCGCCCACTGATGAGAGCATGAGTGTGTCCACCATGCCGGACAGCATATAGAATAGTGTTTCAAAACATATAGGTATAAAAAGTGCGGATAATTTCTTCATATAATAAGTACTCCTTTGGTGATGGGTATAAAATCATGAGCTATAACTAAATTGTATAATATCGCATTGATGCCGCGTGAATCTTGTACTATTTCAATTAAAAGTTGCACATATTCCACATATGAGTTAATATGACGAAGCTGCATGATGTAAAAAGCAACGCAATATATAACAAATCAATATCAGAGGAGAACAATGTACGCAGAATTAAAGGAAAATCATCCGCACGGAACAAGAGAATATCCATTTTGTGAGTATCATATGCGATATTCGCCTCATGCATTTCAGATCCCGGTCCATTGGCATGATGAGGTGGAGATAATATATGTAAGGAAAGGCCCGCTTACGGTGGAGATTGATGGACAGAAGTTCACAGGAGAAGACGGCTCAGTGTTTATTGCAAGTCCGGGAGTGCTGCACATGATGAGCGCCCCAGACACTCCTGTGGACTATTTTACATTTATATTTCCTCTGGAATTTATATCATTTCAGACCAAGGATGCCCTGGAGGATGAAGTATTTTTTCCACTCAGGAATCACACCCGGAGATTCAGACCAGAGGTGGCGAACCGGAATCTGCTTGAACAACTCATACCTATTCTTGATGAACTGGCGGAGGAGAATGGGAAGATGGGTACACACAGACAGATACAGGTAAGGATCCGGCTTTTACAGATGATGGATCTTCTTGTGGAATACGGTCAGCTTGAAGCGCTGACAAGGAATGCATCAGGTGAACTGGAAAAGGAGATACTTCTGTATATACAGGATAATTATCATGATCACATAGGGCTTGCTGAGCTCTCTGAACATTTTCATTTGTCAGAAAAATACATGTCAAGGTTATTCAGTGAGAGATTCCACATGACACTTACCCAGTATGTGAACTATGTGAGACTGAGGTATGCTAGACATCTGCTTGAGTCCACAGATCTGTCGGTGACCGAGATTGCCATGAAATCGGGATATCAAAATGTAAGCTATTTCATCAGGAGATTTTCTTCTGCTATGGGAGAATCTCCACTAAGATATAGAAATGGTAAGGCCAGAAGAGATAAGAAAAATAAAATAAAAAATTCAAAAAATGATGTCTGTTGACGAATGAAGTGGATAAACATATAATTACAGTATTAAATCAATAACATCTGAGGAGACCGTGAATGAGAATCAGACAATTTAGAGAAGACCATTGGGACAGATTGCCTACGATAAGAATACAGAAGGCCGTCCTTGATAATTTCAAGAGTGTTGAGCATGGAGAGATAGTATTTGCATGCGGAAAGAAATATGTTCCGTATGGAACGGAAGCGGATATATTGGGGCTGTATGGACAGAATGGCTCAGGTAAGACGAGCTTTATAGAGGCGCTTGCAATATTAAAGCTCCTTATGATGGGCGTTGAAGTACCCGGAGTATACGCTGAATGTGTGGCAAAAGGACAGGATAAGTCCAGACTTGAGTTCACATTTGATCTTCAGTACCCGGATGGGCATATAAGGAAGGCAGTGTATGAGTTTGCACTCTCGGCAGTTGAGCTCGAACAGCCTGGCGGCTTTGGACAGTACGGTGCAGACGATGCCGGCAGTTCGCAGCACTCAAAGTACAGGGTTAAGATAAGCGACGAGAAACTCAGTATGTCAGGTGATTTTGGCGGCAGAAAGATCATAATGCAGCCGATCATAGATACATCCGGGGATGAGAGACCATTTGGCCCTGTGTCGAAGCAGAAGTTTTTCGTGGCGGGTGACAAGAAGTCTTTGGATGAGCTGAACATAGTGAGAAGGCTTGCGGAGGAGAAATCAACATCATTTGTGTTCTCCCTTGGTGCGGCAAAGGTGTTTGATGACTGTGGGCTGTACTCGGAGTTTTATCAGGTTGTGTTGGAGCTTGCATATTACAGTCAGCTCTATCTTCATGTGGTGGACACGAAGTCCACAGGATATATAAGGCTCAACTATGGACTTCCTCTTTATACCCAGAGCGGCAGGTATCTGCTCAAGACAGATATGCCAAATATAATGCCGGATCTTGTGTTTTCAGAACTTAAGTCTCAGTTTGACAATATTAATATAGTGCTCAGTCAGATCGTACCGGGATTGAATGTAAATATGCATGAGCTTTCTCCAACCATGATGAAGGATGGCAGTGTGGGTCATGTTGTGGAGATTGTGTCGAGCCGCAATGAATCAGATATGAGCAATGAGCACAATGCCGATGCTGCACCTGATGGAAGACTTTTGATGCCGTTTCGATATGAGTCTGATGGAATCAGGAAGATCGTGTCAGTGCTCAGCCTTATCATAGATGCGTACAATGAGCAATCGTGTACGATTGCCATAGATGAGCTGGATGCAGGAGTGTTTGAGTATCTATTGGGAGAGGTTCTGCAGACATTCCAGGAATCGGGAAAGGGACAGTTTATTTTCACATCTCATAACCTGAGACCGTTGGAGGTCATAGATAAGGATTTTATATGTTTTACGACCACCAATCCGGAGAACAGGTACATCAGAATGAAGGGAATTGGCAACACCAATAATCTGAGAAGTACCTATTTTAGAGAGATACTTGTGGGGGAACAGGACGAAGAGCTGTATAGGAATACCAAGAAATATAAGGTCGTATCAGCGTTCAGAAAGGCGGGGATTGATAATGGGGAAACGACCTAAGAAGAAGATCGTGCTGTTTCTGGTCGAGGGAATGTCCGACAAGAATGCACTTGAGATTCCGTTTGGACAGCTGCTTGAGGACATAGATCCGGATATATTGCTTGAGTTTGCCATGGTCATGAACGATGATGGACATCTGGGCGGAGATATAACGTCAAAGAATGGCATACATCCGGACAACATAGAAAGGTTTATAGATGAGATAATGGTCAGCCCATTCTTGAAACAGACGGGACTATATCCAAAGGATATACTGGAGATAGTGCATTTTGTCGACACGGATGGAGTGTTTATTGATGATGCGCTTGTTGCGGCAAGCGGTAATGAGGCAGATGATCCTGTATACTATCCGGATTACATAGTGACGGGCACCCCGGCTCATGTCGTGGAGAGAAACCATAGAAAGAGTGACAATCTGGATGTGCTCACATCGCTTACATCTGTCAAGATCGGAAGTAAGAAGGTGAAATATTCGGCGTATTATTTTTCCTGTAATCTGGATCATTTCCTGCATGGCGATGCCAATTTTAATGAGCATGACAAGACCCGAAAGGCTCTTGAATTTTCTATAGCTCATGAGGAGTCCGGATCTTTGGAGAAGTTTTTCTTTGAGAATGAGACGGAGACTACGGATATGTCTTATGATGAGTCCTGGAATTTCATAAGGAGTGGTGAGAATTCGCTGAAACGCCACACAAATGTAAATTTGCTCATAAAGAGACTTATGAGTCTTGCGGGGCAGAGAGGAGAGACAGATGGGAAAGAACAAAAATGATAATAATGACGATGGTATATATAAGAAACCCACGCGTGGTTTCAGCAAGAGAACGAATATGATAGTGGGTATTGCATTTGTGATATTTGTTCTGGTCTGCTGCATAATAAGGATGTTCGTGTAAGGTTTCGGTAAAGAAAAGCAGCGGTGGTTGATTTTTAAAATCTTCATGTTATACTTGGCTTAGTTATATGAAGATATTCAAGGAGGATAGACCTGTGTTTGGTAGTAGATCAAGCAAGAAGACGGGACTGAAAATTATAATAGTTGGCTGTGGCAAGGTCGGCGTTGCGATCCTTAAACAGCTGGCGAACGAAGGACATGATATAACGATCATAGATAAGGATCCGCAGAAGGTAGCGACATATTCCAATCAGTATGATGTGATGGGCGTTGTCGGAAATGGGGCAAATCACAGCGTGCAGCTGGATGCCGGAATACAGAATGCGGATCTTATTGCTGCAGTGACGTCATCGGATGAGCTTAACATCCTGTGCTGCACTATAGCAAAGCAGGTTGGTGACTGTGCAACTATAGCAAGACTTCGAGATCCGGATTACAGCAAGGAGGCAAGTTATCTCAGGGAAAAACTTGGACTCACAATGATCATCAACCCGGAGCTTGAGACCGCGATAGAGGTGTCAAGAGTTCTCTATCTGCCGACAGCACTTGAGATCAATTCATTTGCACATGGACAGGCAGAGATGACAAGGATCAAGATCCCAGAGAAGAATATGCTTGACAACAAGAGCATAGCTGATCTCGGTAAGGATCTCGCAAGCAGACAGAAACCTATCAATATACTTATAGCGGCGGTTGAGAGAGCCGGGGAGTTTTACATACCTTCCGGAGATTTTGTGCTCAAGGCGGGAGATATCATGTCATGTGTAGGAACAAGACCGATGTCCCGTAAGTTCATGGAACATATTGGTTTCAAGACAGCCAGGGTAAAGGACACCATGATAATAGGCGGGGGAAATGTAGCATATTATCTGGCTGGACAGCTCATAAATATGGGCATATCCGTGAAGATAATAGAAGAGAATAAGAACCGTTGTGAGGAACTGTCGGTTCTTCTGCCTAAAGCAATCATCATAAATGGTGATGGAACAGATCAGGAGATATTGAATGAGGAAGGTCTCGGGGAGACTGAGTCATTTGTATCATTGACTGGAATTGATGAGGAAAATATACTTCTGACACTCCATGCGAGAAAGCATTCAAATGCAAAGACGATAACCAAGATAAACAGGAGCAATTTCCGTGAGGTTATAAACAGTCTGGATCTTGGTAGCGTTGTGTATCCGTGCAGTATCACAGCAGAGTCGATAGTTGCCTATGTACGAGCAAAGAAAAATTCTAACAGCAATAACATAGAGACCCTTTACCACATGTTTGATTCGAGAGCGGAGGCCATTGAGTTTCGAGTGTCTGAGAAGTCCGATGTTACCGATGTACCGCTTAAGGATCTTAATCTTAAAAAGAATCTGCTCATTGCATTTATAAATAGAAATGGTAACATACTTCTTCCTACAGGCCAGGATTCCATTCAGGTTGGAGACACTGCCATGATAGTCACTACAGAGACCGGATTTACGGACATAAGGGACATTCTTGCGTAGGAGGCGCATATTGACACTATGAATAATTCCATGATCGTATATATACTGGGGCAGATCATAAGGCTGGAGGGGCTGCTGCTTGTCCTGCCATGTGCCACATCATTGATATATCAGGAACATGAGATATTTTCTTTTCTGGTGGTCATTGCGGCGTGCCTGGTTATAGGTACACTTATGACACTGAAAAAGCCAGAGAATCAGACTATATATTTGAAAGAAGGATGCGTTGCCACTGCATTTAGCTGGCTGGCTCTAAGTATATTTGGCTGTATGCCGTTTTATATTTCAGGAGAAATCCCATCATTTACAAATGCCCTGTTTGAGACTATATCCGGCTTTACTACAACTGGAGCAAGTATACTGAGCGATGTTGAAGTGATGTCACATGGCATGATGTTGTGGAGATGTTTTACTCACTGGATCGGCGGTATGGGTGTGCTGGTGTTCCTGCTTGCAGTTATTCCAATGAACAGTGCTTCAGGAACAAATATGAATCTTATGAAGGCAGAGAGCCCGGGGCCATCTGTTGGAAAACTGGTTCCAAGACTTAAACACACTGCAAGAATATTGTATGTGATTTATTTTGGCATGACAGTGCTTGAAGTGGTTTTTCTTCTGTTCGGACATATGCCTTTGTTTGATTCACTGTGTACGGCATTTGGAACTGCCGGAACGGGTGGATTTGGCATAAAAAATGACAGCTTTGCAAGTTATCCACCGTATATACAGTGGGTTGTAACGGTGTTTATGATAATGTTCGGAATCAATTTTAACTTTTATTACTTTGTGTTGTTCAGGAACATAAGAAAAGCGCTGTCTATGGAGGAGGTCAGAACATATCTGCTGATAATACTCGGTGCTATAACTATAATAACTCTGAGCCTGATGCAGACTATGGCAAATATCGGAGATGCTATAAGACATGCAGCCTTTCAGGTCGCATCGATCATAACCACAACGGGTTATGCTTCGGCGGACTTTGATCAGTGGTCCCAGATGTGTAAGACGGTGCTCGTTGTACTGATGTTTGTAGGTGCCTGTGCGGGAAGTACAGGCGGTGGCATGAAGGTATCCAGGCTTATAATCATGGCAAAGACTGTTGTCAAGGAGCTTGGTTCGTACTTCCATCCAAAGAATATCAAGAAGATCAAGATGGACGGAAAGCCGGTAGAGCATGAAGTTGTCAGGGCTGTGAACGTGTATTTTATCACTATTATGGGTATATTCACAGCTTCGGTGTTTCTTGTGTCCATAGAGGGCCGGGATCTTGTGACAAATTTCACTGCTGTTGCATCGTGCCTGAACAATATAGGCCCTGGTCTTTCGCAGGTGGGTCCTACACAGAATTTTGGCGGACTTACAGGACTGTCAAAATACGTGCTGATGTTTGATATGCTTGCGGGCAGATTGGAGCTTTTTCCACTGCTGCTGATATTTAATCCGTGTATTTACAGGGATATGATCATGGGAATATTTAGACGTATCAGAAGAAGACGAGAGCTTAGAAGGACGAACTGATAAATATTATCATCGCGAAGAGCCTTGTCAGTATTGACAGATCAGGCAGATCTGAATATACTTACAAATAGTTAGACACACCTAACTATAGCTCTTCCAATCATTTTATAAAGAAAAGGCAGGAGTCCATCAGATGATGGGCTCCTGTTGCTTTATAATGATCTGATTGTTAATTCACTTAAATTTCCTTACAAAGCAGATATACGTCCGATAACAATATATTAATTTGCTATAATAAGAATCGCAATAAAGCGCACATATGGCGTTATGAGGGATATGGTGCCTGATGGTTATACATGAATAATAGATCATAAAATTAGAATAAGGAGTGGAACAATGGAGAACGATACAGTAAAGGTACTGGTGGTTGATGATGAGCAGGACATAAGAACCCTGCTGAATATTTATCTGAAGAGATTGGGATATGATGTGGTTGAGGCTGTGGACGGCATGGAAGCTGTCGAGGCGGTCAGGGCAGATAACAGTATAGATCTGATAGTCATGGATATCATGATGCCGAGACTTTCGGGAACTGAGGCTTGTGAGAAGATAAGAGAGTTTTCTTCAATACCGGTTCTGTTTCTTACAGCAAAGACAAAAGAGCCTGATCAGAACGAGGCGTATGATGTGGGAGGAGATGACTTCCTTCCAAAGCCATTTACCCAGAACGAGTTCAACCGCAAGGTGAATGCACTCATAAGACGATATAAAGTATATAGGGGCAAGGATGAGACAGACCCAAAGAACATAACAGTTGGAAATATCAGTATTGATTCATTTAAGAGGATAGTTACAAAGAATGGTGAACCGGTCAAACTCACTGATAAGGAGTATGCACTTTTGTTTTTCCTTGTGGAGCACAAAGGCCAGCCGTGGTCTCTGGAAGCTTTGTATGAGAATATATGGCAGGAAAAATATCTTCCGTCATCGTCTAATACAGTCATGGTACACATTTTAAGACTTCGCCAGAAGATAGAGGATAATTCGGCACAGCCGGAGATAATAAGAACGATATATGGAAAGGGTTATCAGGTAGACTGATATGGACAAGACATTCAGGAGAACACTGAAAGTTAAGCTTCTCATAGTGATAGTTCTGGGACTTGTCATAGCCATACTGACATTCTTTGGAGGAATGTTTCTGCTTAATAGATATGTGTCGTCTGTGTATATGAGCTCTGATCATACGTCGCGCCGTTCGGCAAAACAGATACAGAGTTTTGCATCATACGTGACGGCGCATTCTTTGAAATCAACGGATTCCAGGGCACTCAGATCATGGCAGGAACAGCACGGTGATGTATATATCATGATATACAACAACAATGATATGGTGTTTGATTCTGACTGGATGATCCAGAAGATGGGGGCATACAAATATATAATAACCAATTCGGATACGGGAGAAGTCATTATCCTGATACAGGATTCATCGGGAACGATAAGAAAGATACGCAGGAGTGACAAAGGCGGTTCAACCACATCTGATACTGAGAGTTCAGGCAAGGATTACAGTTCAGGTGATGTAGAGTATGATTACAATTTTTACCCGGTGTTGTTCAAGGATGGAGTGTTTGATGTATGTATAGTTGATTACTCTGATGAGGCAGTGAAGAGTGCCGGAGAGATCGCAGTATTTGTGCTTTGCTGTATCATGTTCGTCGCAATCATCATTGTATATTTCAGCAGAGAGACTCACAGGATGAGAACACTGACAAATGAGGTCATGTATATAAAGGATGTTGATGTGAATGGACCTATAACCATACATGGGCAGGATGAGATATGTATGCTGGCACAGAACATAGACACCATGAGACAGACTATCATAGAACAGCTCAGCAGAGAGCGCGAAGCGTGGCAGGCGAACAGTGATCTTGTGACGGCGATGGCGCATGATATAAGAACTCCGCTCACTGTTATGACAGGTTATCTGGAACTTATGAAGAATAAGGAATATTCCTCACAGGAGGAACTTGATGAGTATATCAGGGTGAGTTCGGAGAAAGCAGAGCAGCTCCGCACCATGTCGGACAAGATGTTCAGATACTTCTATGTATATTCCAAGGGAAATGATGAACTTGATATGGAGACATTTCCTGTGGGACCATTTCTCGACCAGATGCTCGGCGAGTATGTGGTTCTGCTTGGGGAGAACGGATATCAGTTCAACATAGATATATCAGACAGGAAAGCAGAGATTTCTGTTGATGTACAGGGGATGAAGAGAATCACTGACAATGTGTTCACCAATATACGAAAGTATTCTGACAAGACAAAACCTGTGAATATACGTGTGGGCGTTGACGGCAGAAAGGTGAGAATATTCTTCCGCAACTACATAAATACGGAGCTTGGAAAGGTTGAAAGTACACATATAGGCACACTTACCTGCCAGAAGATGGCTGAGGAGATGAATGGTTCATTTTTGACCTGCAGAAAGGGCAGGATATATGAGGCTACGCTCACCCTGCCAAATGTATTGAATAACGATGGTGCAGCACCTACGCAGGGATTATCTGCAATACTTTCAAATGGTGGTGACAGATATAAGACTGGTAAATAGTTGGACTATGGTAATAATAATCTGAAAAATACGCATACTAAGCCAGATGATCCACGCTATGAAGAAGCTTGTTGCGATGGAAAAGCAGATGAGTTACATGGAGGTAGAGGTTGTGAATATATTATTTTATGATACTAAGAAATATGATGTTGATTCTTTTGATGCGATAAAGGATCAGTATCCGGGACTTGTTATAGACTATGTGAAGACGGATCTGTCGCCGAGGACGGCAAGGCTTGCAAAGGGATACGATGCTGTCTGTGCGTTTGTGAGTTCGGATGTAAGTGCCCCTGTATTAAAAGTACTCGGTGAAGTGGGAGTTGCGCTTGTGCTTATGAGATGCGCAGGATTCAACAATGTGGATCTGGTTGCAGCATCTGAAAATAATATAACTGTTATGAGAGTTCCAGGGTATTCACCTGAGGCGGTGGCAGAGCATGCCATGGCTCTGGCAATGGCTGTGAACCGTAAACTCCATAAGAGCTATATAAGGGTCAGAGAGAACAATTTCAGTCTTGCCGGACTCACTGGTATGAATTTTTATGGCAAGACGGCGGGGGTAGTCGGTACAGGTAAGATAGGCGCAGCGATGGCACGTATCTGTCATGGATTTGGAATGAAAGTCATAGCCTACGATATGTACAGGAATCCTGATCTTGATTTTGTCACATATGTGGATCTTCCGGATCTTCTTGGAAACTCGGATCTCATATCGCTTCACTGCCCTTTGACAGATGATACTTATCATATGATAAACGAGAAAACCATAAGCTGCATGAAAGATCACGTGATACTTGTAAATACGTCCAGGGGTGCCCTTATAAAGACAGATGACCTGATAGCAGGTATAAGAAGCCATAAATTTTTTGGAATAGGACTTGATGTATATGAGGAGGAGACTCCGAATGTGTTTGAGAACAGGGAGGATGACATACTGGAATCTTCAGTTACTGCCAGACTTCTCTCATTTCCAAATGTGATAGTGACATCTCATCAGGGATTTTTGACAGAGGAAGCTCTTGAGGCGATAAGCAGAACTACTCTTGATAATGCACTGGACTATGAAAACGGCAATATAGACAACGGAAATTGTGTGAAATAGGGTAAATAAAGCCTCGTGTGCGTTGCGGATGAATCGCCATCTGTGTTATGATATGTGAAAATCAGGTTATGTTCAATAGCTGAGAGGATGATAATATGGATACAGATGGTTTTTTTTGTGGCTTGGAGCGATTGTTTGCGGATAACAGAATATCAGAAGTTGAGAGATATCTCACACGGGCACTCAGTGAGGCTGAATACGAGTCAGACAGGGAAGCTATGCTGGCTATATATAATGAACTTATAAGTTTTCATGTGACCATGGGAGAGTATGAGAAGGCTTTATATTTCTGCAGGCAGATCATGAGGCTTGCGGATAAGATGGACATGGCAGATACAGTATCATACGGAACCATACTTATGAATGTGGCAAAGGCTAACTGTGCAGCCGGGAATCTGCTGGAAGCTCTGGCGTACTATAGGAAAGTAAAGGATATATATGATGGTCAGATAAGTCCGTATGATGTAAGGTTTGCCGTCTATTACAACAATATTGCTCAGGTGTATCAGGAACTTGGAGATTATGACAGAGCTGTCACAGCATTGGAGGATGCCCTTAGGATCATAGAACGTCATGAGAATGCGGGACGCGAGATAGTGACAACTTACGCCAATCTAGGCGAGAGCCTTCTGCGTGCCGGCAGAATAGATGAGGCTGAAGATCGGCTTCGGGAAGCGGTCAGAAGATACCAGCTGAAGGGGGAACACGGTGAACATTACAGTGCGGCTCTTGCGGCTCTTGCTGAGGTATATTACAGGCAGGGGAATCTTACAGATGCTCAAAAGTTTTATGAACTTGCTGCGGCTGAGTTATATGATGTCTATGGTGACAGTGATGCCTACAGGGTGATACTGAACAATCTGGATACGGTCAAAGCAAAGCTTCTACAATAGATGTACAGGATAACTATAAGGAGGAAGCTGTATAGCTTCCTCCTTAGTGCGCATATATAACATAGTGGATTGGAGATAGATATGAATTACAACGAGAAGGTTTTAGACGTTATTGATGAGGTAAAAAGAGTAGTCATAGGAAAGGATATATGTGTTGCCAAGATCATGGCAGCCATAATAGCCAATGGCAATATTCTGATGGATGATGTTCCGGGAGTCGGCAAGACTACCATGGCTCTCGCTTTCTCCCATGCAATGGGACTTGAGAGCAGAAGAGTCCAGTTTACACCGGATGTCCTTCCGGGTGATATAACAGGTTTTACAATGTACGACAGATCGACAAATCAGTTCGTATATAAACCTGGAGCAGCCATGTGTAACCTTCTTCTTGCGGATGAGATCAACAGAACATCTCCTAAGACACAGTCTGCACTCCTTGAGGTTATGGAGGAAGGCCATGTGACTGTGGATGGTGTGACTTATAATGTGCCGGATCCATTTATAGTTATTGCAACGGAGAATCCGATCGGAAGTGCGGGAACACAGCTCCTGCCGGATTCCCAGCTTGACAGATTCATGGTGTGTCTGAAACTTGGATATCCGTCTATAGAAAACGAGCTTGATATTGTGAAAGGCAGAACATCTGCAAATGGATTTGGCGATGTGAATCCTGTCATAGGTGCAAATGAGCTGCGCCTGATACGGGACGAGGTGAAGCGTGTAAAGGTCAGCGATGATGTGTATTCTTATATTGGACAGCTGGTTGTGTCAACCAGAGACAATCCAAGTCTTGAACTTGGGGTGAGCCCAAGAGGCACAATTGCTCTCACAAAGATGGCGAAGAGCTGGGCATATATAAGCGGCAGGGATTTTGTGATACCAGAGGATGTCCAGATGGTGTGGACGGATGTAATAAGACACAGGATAATATTGAATGCAAAGGCAAGGGTCAATCACATTACACCTGAGGCTGTTCTCAAGGATATAATGGAGAGGGTGTACAAGCCTTCTGTCAGACGCAGAAGTTCAGCTAAGGGCATGAGACAGTAACTGTCAGGTAAGGAAAGATAATGAGACGAGGAATAATATATATTGCCCTGATGGGTGTATGTGTATATATAGGGATAATCAATAAAGAAAAAACCTATTTTTATGTGGCCGCGGTCATGTTTGCCATGATGCTATGCCTTCTTGCCGGGCTTATAATACGTTACGCCCGCACAGAAATAAAAATGAGAATGAATATACCGGTGGTGGAGAAAAATACTACGTTCCATCCGGAGTTGATTGTGAATGCCAGAGGCGGACAGGTGCCATTTGTATCGGCGGTATTCAGAATTGCTGCAGCGGGTATGAAAAAAAAGCGCCACAGCAGTTTCATGCAGAGCGATGTAAGGTCGGGTATATGTGCAGGCGACATGAGTCTTTCTGTGAGTGGAAGATATGAGATAAGGGCTGTTGATGTAAGGGTATACGATGCATTTCACATTTTCTTTTTCAGGAAGAAGGTTGCCGGGACTGCATATATCTATGTGCTTCCGCAGTGCTATCTTATCCCGGTATCTGTGACAAAAAAGACAAGGGATTTCGTCACTGACAGTGATGTGTACTATTCAGATGTACGCGGTGATGATTCATCAGAAGTGTATCAGATCAGAGAATATCAGCCAGGTGACAGAATGCTTAATATACATTGGAAGTTGTCGGCGAGGCAGGATGAGATTATGGTCAGAGAGATGTCCAAGACACTTTCATGCCCCGTTATAATATGCGTGAATCTTGACGGAAAAGACAGCAGGCATTATGGACACTCCATGTCGGTTGCTCTTGAATCCATGGTTTCTCTGAGTTTTTCTCTGATCGATGTCAGGGTTCCACATTTCATAGCCTGGTATGACCCTGAGGAGATGTCGATAACGAGGTACAGGATACTCAGGGAGGAAGATGTATATGATGCAGCGGCAAGGCTTTCATATGTAGATGCCAGAAAGGCTGACAGGTATGATATTATCGGTATGTACAGAGAGCGGTATCGCGGTGAGGACTTCACTACATTTATAGATGTGGATATGAAGGGGAATATTGAGTGCGGTGACGATTCTTATCATGTAGAATTTGACACACTCAAGGAAGATCTTGCAAAAATATACCTGACAGTTTGAGTGTGATGGGATAGGTCATAGAGGTGCTGATTTGAAGATAATTATGTGGTTGGCTGTGTGTATGTTGTCCGTGGGGTTTGCATACCTTACGGGGGATATTGCATTCAGTTCGGATATAAATGAATATATAAATCCGTCGGGGCTCATGGCGGTATATGTCATTGGAGGACTGGCGATAGCTGTCATATATGTATGTTGGTATGTGTTCAGGAAGGAGAACAGGTATCTGGACATATTGCTTCCTGTATGTGTGCTTTTCGTGTGGGGACTTGCCAGACGGAAAGTCTTATATGCTGGTGGAAAGGGAATGATATACAGCATTGCTTATCAGCTCAGAAAATCATATGGCATAAAGACGGGACTTGTTGATATGGACTATGTGAGCATGAGCGCCATAGCAGAATTTGTGCTGCTCGTTGTGGCGGTGTCCATGTTCTTTTCAGTGTACATGATATATAGGTGCAACAGTCTCATGATAGCGGTAGGTCTTGCGTTTATGTATGTGGCGGCAGGAGCCGCTTTAAGCGTGCGTGTAAGCACGCAGGGGGTGATACTCGTTGCATTTGCGCTGATAATTGTAAGATATGCCATTGTGAGAAATGGTCAGCCGACATCTCCGTTATGGAATGTGGCTGTTCCCCTGGTGGTATTTGCAGGCTGTATGATCGCAGCTCTCATGGTGTACGAGGGTGCATATGAGAGGGGTGTCAAGGCCCAGGGCAGGCTGCTGGAGATGGTGGATAATATGGAATACTTTATCATGGGAGACAGTGGCAAAGGATATTCCAATTATTATAAAGTAGATGATCAGGCGGTAAATCCTTCGGATGATGTGGTAGATGAACTCACCAGAAAGGAAAAGCCAGAGGGCAACCTGTACGTCAAGATAAGAAGTTATGTAACATATGAAAATGGCGTGTGGAGAGGCCGTGATATAGGTTACAGCCATGACAGTGATATACTTGTGAATTATGACAAGGATAGATTTGACAGATATGCAGCGGATATACGTGCACTTACCGGCGGTGATACAGAATATTCACAGGACGTTGCAGACGATGTTACTGAGTATATAAGATCACACATATCATATACTACTTCTCCTGATAAATTTTCAGGTGACGCTGACCCGATCGTGTACGCACTGTATGAAGGTCATCAGGGTTACTGCGTGCATTATGCATCTGCGGCTGCTATAGGTATGAGAACGGTCGGTATACCGACCAGATATAACACGGGATACGTGATACCGTCGTCTGCATGGACACAGCAGGATGACGGCACATACAGGGCTATGATACTTGAAAAGTATAGTCATGCCTGGGCTGAGGCGTACAATGCATCCACAGATGCCTGGGATATAGTAGATGCCACCCCGCTTGGAGACAGGGCGGATATGCTGGGAATACCAGATGAACCGGATATGCCAGGAGGAAACGATACGCAGTCTCCGGACAATGAGAATCCGGTGACGGATGAGAGTGAAGATACGAGCGAGGATACTCAGACAGAGACGACGACGGAGGAAGTCAGTACAGAACAGACTACCAATGTCACGGAGACATCTCAGAGTGTGACGACTGAGAATGAAGGTCAGGGAGATGGAACATCGACTGAGACACAGATTTCTGGTGGCGGCGACGGACAGGCGTCAGGAGATGGTGCAGGTGATGGAGCTGGTTCATCAGGACTCAGATCACTGTGGGGTAACAAGTACGTATACACGGCACTTGTGATATTGCTTGTGTGTGCGGTATTTATGGCTGTGCTTGTTGCGAGGCGGAGGACGATAATTGGACGCAGGCGCCACAGGATGCTGGGACACAACCGGATACTTGCAATTCATGAAATGTCTGCAGCCATATATGATATGCTTAAGTTTTCCGGTATGGCAGCAGATGTGAGTGAGAATGATACAGAGTATGCGGAGATAGTCACCGAAAATTGCAGCATGATAAAGGGCGATGAATTTAAATATTTTGTCGCAGTGGTACAGGCTGCAGTATATGGTGGTATATCGCCTGATGATGCGCAGATGAGAGCTGCCGGCAAATTGTACAACAAGGTGAGGGCATACGGATACTGGAGCCTGAATTTCAAAAAGAAATGTGTATGGCTGTTTGTCAAATGCTACGATGTGCCATCACGCAGAAAAAAACATGTCAGAAAAGAGTAGTAGGGAACATGGAATTTAGAAAAGGTTTAAAGGATGGAATACCAATAGCACTGGGGTATTTCGCAGTAAGTTTTAGCTTCGGTCTGCTGGCTGTAAAGGGCGGACTCACAAGTTTTCAGGCGGTCATCATAAGCCTGACAAATGTAACCAGTGCGGGACAGTTTGCAGGACTTAAGATCATCCTTGCGGGGGGAACGCTGGTTGAGATGATACTCACCCAGCTCATAATCAATCTGAGGTATTCCCTTATGAGTTTGTCGCTTTCGCAGAAGCTTGGGGAGGCAGTGGGCATCAAGGAGAGACTTGTAATAGCATTTGCAAATACTGACGAGATATTTGCGGTTGCAATGGGACATGTCAAGGAGCTGACATTTGGGTATATGATCGGACTTCAGCTTCTTCCGATAGCAGGCTGGACAGGAGGAACGTTGTTTGGTGCTGTGGCATCGGGACTTCTTCCAAAGTCCGTAAGCAGCGCACTCAGTCTGGCACTCTACGGAATGTTTGTCGCCATAGT
>CAKQQK010000054.1:0-19193 GCA_934270935.1 uncultured Coprococcus sp.
ATCCTTCATTGCGAGTATATCATTTACACCATCACCAGTCATGGCAACTGTGTGTTTCTGTTTCTGAAGCGCCCTGACTATGAGCTGTTTCTGTTTAGGTGTAACTCTTCCAAATACTGTATATTTATCCACAGCCTCAGTTATATCCTTCTCAGACGCCAGAGTCGACGCATCCACATAGTTCTCCGCTCCATCTATGCCTGCCCGTTTTGCCACCTCTGATACTGTGGCAGGGTTATCTCCGGATATAACTTTTATGGCAACGCCCTGCTCTTTAAAATATGTAAAAGTGCTCTCAGCATTTTCCCTTATCGGGTTTGAAAGCACTATATAACCAATAGGAGATATGCCTCCGAACGATTTTTCCAAACCACTGGAATCATTGCCTGACTCCGCCATAAGAAGGACTCTGTATCCCTTGCTCTGGTACTCCTCTATCTCTTCGGATATCTCATCGTACCTATCCTTCATTATAAATTCCGGAGCACCAAGCATATAGTCTCCCTCGACAAATGACACCTTGCTGTATTTGTTCGCCGACGTGAAAGGCTGTGTCTTGAGAAGTGTCCTGCTGCCCTTCTCTATCTCATTCTTATCCACATATGCTCTGATCGCCTCCATTGTGGCATTGTTGTCCTCAATGACCGCCGAGTAATCCGCCAGCAGATGTGCAAATGCTCTCTTGTCCATCTCATCATCGCTGCATCTTCCGCTTATCACCAGCTCTGTAACCTGCATACCCGGCTCAGTGATGGTTCCGGTCTTATCCACACAGAGTACATCGACTCTCGCGAGTGTCTCTATACTCTTCATGTCATGCAGCAACACTTGTTTCTTCGCAAGTCTTATTGTGCTGAGCGCAAGCGCAACAGTTGTGAGCAGATAAAGTCCTTCAGGGATCATTCCGAGAACCGCCGCAACCATCGATACAACACTCTTCTTGAATGTCTCTCCATTCATAATATACGCCTGGCAGAACAATATGATTCCAACTGGTATGATGATGATTCCAACCCATTTGACAAGCTTGTTGATATACCTGATCATCTCTGACTGTTCGCCATCACCCATGGCCTTTGCCTGGGCTGTGAGCTTTGATATGTATGACTCATTTCCGACCTTGTCAAGCTTGGCATAGCACTGTCCGGACACAACAAAGCTTCCGGACATGAGCCCATCACCAGATCTCTTCACAATCTCGTCTGACTCACCGGTGAGCAGTGACTCATTTACCGATATACTGCCACTGAGCACGGTTGCGTCCGCACATATCTGATTGCCAGCCGCCAAAATGATTATATCATCCTTAACCAGATCCTCTGATTGTATCTGCTGCTGTTCTCCATCTCTCACAACTATCGAATGGGGCGCATTTAACATACTCATCTTGTCCAGAGTCTTTTTTGCCCGCAGCTCCTGGAATATTCCTATAACCGTATTGCCTATGATGACAGGCAGGAAAGTCAGATTTCTGAATGAACCAACGATACATAGCAGCACCGTAAGTATGAGGAATATAAGATTGAAGTATGTAAGCAGATTGGACTTGACGATCTGTCCCACTGTCTTCTGCGTACTTATATCCGTGTGGTTGGTAAGTCCATTGTCAATCCGTTCCCTTACTTCCTCCGAGGTAAGACCCAGGATCGGGACTCCCCGTGTATCCAGATTGTTTTCTGAGTTTGTATCCAAATAAAACACCTCTTCCTGTGTATATGGTCGGCAAATGTTATGCACCGAGCAGCATTTTGCATCTGCTGCTCATGAAATCTCATGATTTCTTTAACAAAGTTCTATTATAAGTACTCCAAGTAAGGTTATTCAAGGAGGATGGCAGATATTTCATATTTTTTTAAGAAACCTTGTGTCTCCTTAACGACAAACTGGCGGCCATCTGGTTTGAGATGAGTATATATTTAAAATCAGTTTAAAGTAAGTTATTTGAGACAATTCACAGCATATTATATTGTAATATTACATTTTATTAATACATTTTTTATATTATAATGTGGATGGTCATCAAATTGGGGAGGATGGCAAGTTTTTATTAAGGGGGATTATTCTAATGACGAGAATCGTGAAAGACTACCGGAGAAACCCGGAAAACAAAAAGGCACTGTACCTGGCGATCGTTTTTTTGATACTGGGTGGACTTGGCTGTTTAAAGTATATCGTACCGGATATCATTGCATGGACTCAAAGTATTGGCTGTGAACAGACCAGCGGATATGTAAAGTATTCTGAACAGTATGATTATTATTCCGGTCGTTACAGAAAAGCCAGCAACCATACTGTAACCTATGGTACAATCGTCGAATACACCATTGATGGCCAGACATATACACAGACCGTATACACCGGTACTAATTACTTTAACATGGGAGAATCCGTCAAGGTATACTACAAAAAAGGCAATCCGGAAAATGCCGTGACTGACATTTCCATGAAGAGAACACCTACATTCCCTTCTGTTTTCCTGTTTGGTCTAGGTGCCGCCTTACTCATATTGTACTTACTTCCTTTCAAGATAGTTGATGACTGAGTCGGCTAAAAAAATGAGCATAACACATTTCCCATCTGGGTATTATTGTGTTACGCTCATTTTTTATGCAAGCTGCGAACCAGGGTCCGCATCTACATCATATTCTATTATCACAGAATAAGCCATATTTGATATATCGACTGCACTATGGTCTCTGTCCCATCGCGCCCTCAAGTGTGATCGTCTCACCGCTCATGTACTTGAAATCCGGTGATGCGAGTGCCACGCACGCACGTCCGATCTCCTTCTCTACATCTCCAAAATGTCCCATCGGCGGCATCTTTACATTTGCCCTAAATGCATCCGGATATGCCTTCTCAAAATTCTCAAGCTGAGATGTCCATGCGAGAGGACATACTATATTGACATTTATTCCATCTGCTGCCCACTCTGTAGCTGCAACTCTTGTAAGTCCTCTGATGCCTTCCTTCGCAGCTGCGTATGCGCACTGTCCGTAATTTCCAAAGAGTCCTGCACCTGATGCAAAGTTGATAACCGAACCCTTTGTCTCCTTCAGATATGGATAGCAAGCCTGCATATAGTAAAATGCAGCGTAAAGGCCTGAATATATGGCAAGGTCAAACTGGGCTGTTGTGTGATCTGCGATGGTAACACCTGATGCAGATGCCTGCGCATTGTTGATAAGCACATCTATTCTTCCAAATTCCTTATCCGCCTGCTCCACAACGTTCTTGACAACGCTCTCGTTGTCCGCACCTGCGTTTACATCAGCCTGGACTGCAAGAACCTTGATTCCATATTTGCTCTCAAGCTCCGCCTTTGCATCCTCAAGCTTCTGGACATTACGACCTGTAAGCACCAGATTGGCACCTTCCTTGGCGTATGCTGTCGCTATTCCGTATCCGATAGATCCACAGCTTCCATCGCTGAGAACTGCACGTCCGCCTCCTGTTATTATCGCTGTCTTACCTGTTAAAAACCCCATAAGTATATACTCCTTTCCTGGCCATGACTTCATTCTTCACACCGCATAGATTTCTGCCATCCATAACATATATCTGTAATTTCATAGCCCATATCTATTATTATAGCCACACGGCCGACTCAAAACAACACCCTCACCTATCTTTAAACGAAAATATTTATGCATATCTTTCCTCAGAACACTGGTGATACAGCTTGCAGCTGTGTTGATACATACGGATATTAAACAAAATAAGCCGGAGTATGTGATTTTTAATTATCACACACTCCGGCATTTTTTATCATGTCGCCTTGCTGCTCTCTATATCACCTTATTCACTATATTTCGAAGCTCCGCATAATTGCGTGCAGCCAGCACATCCTCGTCCGTCTTGTTCTGCAGCGACAAATACCACACCGGTGTCATTCCGGCATTTTTCGCTCCCATGACATCCTTCTTGTAGCTATCGCCCACATAGATGACCTCATCGTTCTTTACGCCCAGCTTTGCAGTTATCATATCAAACATCCTGCGGTTCGGCTTTTCTATACCAGCCTCCTCGCTTGTTATCATTGCGTCAAGTCTGCCCGTAAGTCCC
Source organism: uncultured Coprococcus sp. (assembly GCA_934270935.1). Taxonomy (GTDB): domain Bacteria; phylum Bacillota; class Clostridia; order Lachnospirales; family Lachnospiraceae; genus Coprococcus. Next base: position 4,066 of record CAKQQK010000054.1, read on the forward strand.
AGTCTGTCTATCTTCCTGAACTGGATATGAGCAGTCATATCTGTACAGATACCTATCTTTATTCCTCTGGCTTTCATATCATCTATAAACTCCAATGCCCCGGGGAATATGGATATCCTGTTCAGAAAATTGTTCCAGAAATAGTTGTACACCTGCAGGTCATATCTAAATGGTGATACCCCCAGGATCTCCAGCATCTTCTGGAAATACAACACCCTGTTGTGCTGCGCCGCCATATCCCAGGCAGAGAGCTGATCCTTTACCATGTCTCTGCCTTCTTCAAATGCTTTCATCACTGTCACTTCATCTATATGAAGAAGTTCATTTGCCACATATCTCACAGTGTCATCCACTGCCTTATCATTCTCGTGAAGGCAGTCGTATAATGTATCATCTAAATCAAATACTATTGCTCTTATCATACATTCTCCTTAGTATTGTGCCGGGTGTTCTAGTTCATACTGTATACATATTTTTTCCAACTCAGGAAAATTCAAACAATATTTTATGTTCTTATATTTTATATCCCGATCAATATACATAGTATATAAATTTTGAGCTTTTTTTACAATCTCATACTTGTGCGCATTACACCAATTATATTCATACTCCCTCATCTGCTTAGCGGCCCGCGTTTTATCATTGTCGTGTCTATGTATCTCCATATCCAGCGGCCTGATCTGATTTAAGGGGACAGGTATCATCTTATTAAATTCTATTCCAGCTATAAGTTTTCCTCGTCTATATATTGGGGTAAAATCGACTTCCCTTGCAGTAAGATATTTAAATCTTTCCTTATATGATGTTAATGGAATGAAATAATTATGATTATTAAAAATAGTTATAATCCCTATAAATGGTCGGTTAGACTTATTTCCTTCCACTTTATATACACTGGCATCTCCTCCGTGAACCACGTCCCTTAACGCCTCAACATATTTAGGTAATACCCTGTATAGTTTTAATTCATCTTTTTGTTCTCCCATAAACCTCCTCTGTAATATAAGCGCGCCATGGCACGCAAATCATAACCACCGGCTTAGCCGGTGGTTTGTTCTAGCCCTATAAGGGCTTGTTGCCGGCACGGAGTCTAAAGACTCGTCGAATAGTTCGCCAACCGCAACATCATTTCTCTACAGAGCCCCTTGGGCTCATCTTATTTGTTTTGATTTACTGGCTCACCCGTGAACGGGTCAATATATTCCTTCAGCGTCATCTGATCATATTCCAAATCCTCTTTTAACTGATTTTGGATATATTCCTGTATTTTTTTTGCATTTTTTCCAACAGTATCTACATAATATCACCTGCACCCAAAGTGCCTATTCCATATTTGTATTTCAAATTTGCATGTCTTTCAAATATCATAAGTGTACTTTTCCCTTTTAGATATCCCACAAAACTTGACACGCTCATACTTGGCGGAATCCTGACTAACATATGCACATGATCTGGACATATTTCAGCCTCTACTATTTCAACTCCTTTTCTTTTACATAACGTACTTAGTATATTTGCTATGTCCTGCCTTAATTCCCCGTATGCTATCTTTCTTCTAAACTTTGGTGCAAATACTATATGATACTTACATTCCCATTTCGTATGTGATAAACTATTCATGTCCATTTGGACTACCTCCTTTGCTTTACTTGGTTGGCGAACCAAAGTAATTATAGCACTGGAGGTTTTTTTCTGTAAGCTGAAGCAAATGTTGTCCCCCTGCATAGCAGGGGGTTTTATTAAGGATTGCCATACAACTAAAAAGAGGACTGTACAACAGTCCTCTCATAGTATAATCACTTATACCCACTTTGAAAGTCCACTTTAGGCAGGACACTCCTTTTAACTGTTAGTATATCAATTTTTATGTGATTGTCAACTTTTTTACGCATCTCCTCGTTCTTTCTCAGAATACATCAACACTATTTATCCTTCAATACGCCGAGCACACTCTTCACAAAAAATTAATCACTTTCAACAGAGTGGATACTTGCTTTCGATGAGGAACGGAGAAAAAGGTATCTACGTTCCTCATTCAAAACAAAAACCTGACGGCTTTGACACCGTCAGGTTCTATAGAAAATAGCGAGTAATCTTTTTTATTTAATTATATATCCTGTTATCGGCACTCACGTTGAACTTCATCGGTGATCGTTGTTCCACCGGACTTATACCAGTTGTCCACAAAACTGTCAAATTCATCCAGATCTGCTTCACCTGTAACTATCTTCAGGTAAGTATTGCTCTCCAGATTCTCAAGGTGCCACCAGTCTGACACCATGGTCTCAGTCTCACCGAAGTACAGAGATTCGACTTTATTTGTACGCGCATCATTGAGGATCCTGCACGCAGTTATACGGGATGTATATGCCGCCCAGTCCTCAGATGACGCATTATCTTCATTCTTGAGATATGAATCACACGCCTCATAATAAGATTGTTCCAGCAGATTCAGATCATCCGGCTGCCTTACGCCAGAGAACACGTGGTTCAGCTCGCCATAGCATATCTGAAGTGCATTGTTGTAGTCCACGTTCATTGCAAGTGGTCTTGCGGTAGGATCCACATTGAGTTTGTAGTAATCCTTTATAGCCTGATTGTCTTTGTCCTCATATCTTACATAGTCGAACAGCACACTTATTATCTTGCACACTATCTCCGGGTGCTCATATCCCTTTCTGACTACCACGAAGTTGCCATACGGAACCTGAGTGTGATAACTCGTTGAACCATTTTCCTCTGTGGCAAGCAGATATGGTTCCCACTTTGCTGTTGGATCGGCCGCTACAGCGTCCATAAGAGGATTATTTGGCGCCCACCATGGTCCGAAGAACGAACCACACTGTCCATTCACTATGAGTTCTATTATGTTGCTGCTTGTCCGCATGAGGAAATTCCGATCCAGAATCCCTTCCTCGTACATCTCATGTATATGCTCCAGAGCCTTCTTTGCCTCCGGCTGTACAGAACCATACACAACATTTCCGTCCTCATCCTTTATCCACTGTTTCGGAAATGCCCCATACGCGGCAAATACAATGTCGAGCGTGTACTCGCTGCTATAACCACAACCGCCGCAGAGACTTGTGTCTGCCACCAGCCCTACGGTACTTCCTACACCATTATTTCCCGGATCTTTCTCAATAAACTGCCTGATGATCTCCTCAGCATCCGAAAGTGTTCTCGGAGCCTCAAGTCCCAGCTTATCCATCCAGTCTTTTCTAAGCCATATCAGATTTGGTCCATCTGATATATTTGTCTCAGGTATGGCCATGATACGGTCATCAAATGTGACCACATCCATGATACTGCTGCCATAACTCTTATATATGTTCTTTATCGTTTCACTCATACAGTTGTTATAACTGTCCGTGAGATCCTCGATCATATCATTTTCCACCAGATACTGAAGTTCATCCATATCCTTGACGATCATCACATCCGGAAGATCCTTCTGTGCTATCACCATGGATACATTGTCATTGTACTGATCATCAGCAGCCTCAAATATATCCTGGTTCTGCACATTTAAGATTTCATTTAAAATCTGTGTATATGCGTTATTCTCATATGTTTCTCCCTGCGGGAGATTTGAATTATTTGCACCGGACAGCTTTCCCAGGGTATAGGTTAGCTGTTCCGGATACTTGCCAAACGGAGTGGTTTCCGCATTATGCATGGCAGACTCATATTCTGAATCTGCAGCCGTCCCGGACGAGTTGGAGGGGGGTGTTTTTGAGTCCTGACAGCCACATATTATTATAAGGGTAATTGTTAGCACACATGTTATTATTTTTTTCAGATACTTCATTGCTGGCATATGCTTACCTCTGATCCGTTTCTTGTCACCAGGCACTGGCCCCGGCGAGTTTTTCTGCAAATAATTTCATATATTATCTAACCCTTTACGCCTCCAGACATGCTATCCTTGTAGCACTTCTGCATTACCATAAAGAGAATGATAATCGGTACGGATATCAGCACTGCGCCAGCCGCAAATGAGTTGAACCAGTTGTACACATACTCTTTCTCGAGCATGTTCCAAAGTCCGATGGATACTGTATAGTAGTCCTTGTTGGCTCTGCATATAACCTTTGCAAACACGAAATCAATCCATGGTGCAAGGAACGAATTCAGAACCGTATAAACTATGATCGGACGGCTGAGTGGTATGATGATCCTTGTAAATGACTGCCATCTTGTAGCACCATCAAGATATGCTGCTTCTTCCAGCGACTTTGGTATAGTATCGAAGAATCCTTTGGCGATATAGAATCCAAGTCCTGAACCGCCTGAATATACAAGTACCAGAGCAACCCTGATGAGTGAGCCTTCTGAAAGTCCCAGGACCTTAAGGATGTAATACACAGCTATCATAGCCATGAATCCCGGGAACATTCCAAGGATAAGTGCCACATTCATAAATGGCTTTCTCAGTCTGAAACGCATTCTTGACATACAGTATGAAACTGCAAGCACGAACGCTGTTGATATTATACACGAGAAAATTGCTATTATCAAAGTATTCTTGAACATCTGCATGAAGTTCAGGATACCCGTGTCTGTAAAAAGCTTTGTATAGTTCGCCAGAGTCAGAGACTTTGGCAGCAGAGTTGAAACATACTGTCCTTTCTCACCTCTGAAGCTTATCATGATTATCCATGCGATCGGCAGTACCCAGATAACCGAAAGGATTGCCAGTATGATATGAACCACGATGTCTCCCAGTGTCCATTTTTTTCTTGCTTTAATCTTGTTATTTGATTTAGCCATTACTGAAATCCCTCCTCATCTTTATATGATGCGGTGTTGTGGTAAGTTACCAGTGACACAACAGCCAGAACTATAAATGTCATGATACCTATAACAGCACCTAAGTTATAATACTGGTTATCAACCGTCAGCTTATAGAGCCATGTGACAAGAAGATCTGTCTTTCCGGCAGTCTTTCCAACCGGAGTAGGTGCTCCATTTGACAGAAGGTAGATAACGTTGAAGTTATTGATATTTCCTGCAAATGTTGTTATCAGATATGGTGCTGTGACAAACAACATATATGGAAGAGTGATCTTGAAGAAAATCTTTACCGGACCTGCGCCGTCAACTCTCGCAGCCTCATATATCTCCTCCGGTATGCTCTGGAGAATTCCTGTGACCTGCATGACGGTAAATGGAATTCCTATCCAGATATTGATAACAATTACCATGATTCTGGCAAGTGTTGCATTGCTCCAGAATGGAATAGCATTGTCGATTATTCCGTTATTTAAAAGTAACGTATTGACGATACCGTTCTGACTGAAGATCGTTCTCATCAGAAGAAGTGATACGAACTGTGGAACCGCTGCAGAGAGCATGAAGATCGATCTCCACATACCCTTTGCCCTGGTTCCCTTTCTGTTGATCACCATTGCGAGTATCATTCCAAGGAAGTAGTTACTGAATGTGGCTGCCACAGCCCAAACAAGCGTCCAGCCAAGCACTGACCAGAATGTACTTCCTATTGCATCACTAAAATTCAGGATCTTTGCAAAATTCTTCAGTCCAACCCAGTTGAATATAACTGTATGTGAATCAAGTTTGCTGTAATTTGTAAATGCCATAAATATCATGAAAACCAATGGCAATATCGTAAATACGACAACTCCAAGTACAGGAAGAGGAAGAAGAAATGCATGAAGATTGCTGTCAAACAGACTCTTCACATCGTCCTTGAACTTTGGAACCTTTTTGCCTTTATCCCACAGGCAATACGCTTTGTATGCGCTCTCTATACTCACTACCCAAAGGCAGATGAATGCGAAAATTATAAACAGTGTTGCCACACCGTACAGGAGCATGAGCAGAGAGTTGTCACCTTGGGTATATTCAAATACACCCTTTGCTTCATTCCAGACCTTCTGCTGTTCCTGACCACCCAGATGGAAGAGATCCACCAGGAGTGATGCTCCGTGCTTTATCATAAACCATATAAATAGTACCTCAAGTACCAGGTACGAAAATCCTTTTACGAACTGTTTTCTGACTATGCTTCCAAACCCCAAGATGAGAAATGAAATTCTGGTAGCTATGTCACCACTTACAGCTGCCTTTGCCACTGTGTATGGGTAATCAGATCTTCTTATTTTCTTTATTTTACTATTATTATTTGTTATAGCCTGAGCCATCCTAACACCTCCGTCTCAAAGTAAGAAAGCAATTGCAAAACCGGTAATCTTTTCAGTTCCGGCGGCTCTCCATTCCCCTGCGTGGTATGCTGAGCCTGCCGGGGCCAATCCAGATTGCGCGGTCCGCAATTGCTTTGAGTTAAACTGTTTACTTTAAAATATATTTACTGTGCTACATCAGTGTTAAGTGATGTGTTGAATGACTCTGTCATATCTGCTGCGTTATCATGTGTAACCTCACCATTTACGAGAGACTTACCAAAGTTCTCTGCTGGTGTCCAGTAGTTGCCCATCTTAGGAACAAATGGCTGGATGAATGCTGTTGTATCGAATGTTGCATTCTGAGCTGCTACAAGTGCATCGCCCTTAACTGCATCGCTCTCAAGAAGGCTTGTGTTACATGGAACAATGTTTCTTGCTGTGTAGTGTGACTCCTGTGATGCCTCATTTCCAAGGTAGAGTGCAAGTGCAACTGCAACCTGTGGATACTCACAGTTAGGATTTACAGCGATTGCCTTTGATCCTGCAAATGAGAGGAGCTGCTTGTCCGCACCGCCGATCTTAGCTGTTGGAAGAACTGCGATTCCGAGATCATCGCCAAGTGCATCATGTAATGCTGCATAATCCCATGAACCTGAGAACATTGCTGATATTGAACCATCTGTCATACCTGAGATACCAACACCTGACTCATCGTTTACAAAGTTCTTGTTGTTTACAAGATCTACAAGGTAGTCTGTAACAGCCTTGCCGTTGTCGCCACCGAAGTTGATTCCTGCATCATTGTCTGTACCATCACCGAACATTGTTCCGCCATTTGCAAGGTAGAATGCTGAGATGTACCATGAGTTTGTGAGTGGGAATGAAACCTTACCCTTCTCAAGCATTGTGTCAAGGCTCTTTACATCATCCTCTGTAAATGTCTTCTTGTTGTAGTACATAAACCATGTATTTGTTGTAAATGGCACACCGTAGATACCGCCATCAACTGTGATGGAATCTACAATTGCCTGTGAATTTGTTGACTTAACGTAATCTGCTGTGCTTCCGCCGAGCTCTGAAATGGCACCTGCATCGATCAGAGTCTGTAACTGGTCATTTGCAAACATGTATACATCTGCTGATGCTGAAACATCCTGTGTAACAGTCTTTCCTGCATCACCCTCACTACATGTACCATAGTCAAATGTGATATCCCAGTTTGGATGCTCTTTCTTGAATGCCTCACATGTTGTCTGTAACCACTCGCCGTAATCAGGTGACTGATCCTCAGCTGGTCCCCAGACTGTAAGTGTTGTCTTGATTGCCTCTTCCTCTGAAGCTGCCTCTGTTGCATCTGTAGCCTCTGATGCATCACTCTTTGCTGCTGTTGTTGACTCATCCTTTCCTGAATCTCCACATCCTGCCAGCATTGACATTCCCATTACACCCGCAAGTGCAACTGCTGCAAATCTCTTAACTCTCATAACCGTTCCTCCTTAAAAATATAGTTTTGATTGAATGTTTTTAATACCTTTGCAGTACCTTTACCTTATGTCATTATTATAAGAAAACGTTTCCAATCCGTATATATCAATGATTTTAGAAACATGTTGGATTTTTTAGATATGTTGAATTTTTGATATTCTGTTTTTGTGATCCTATAACCACCGGCCTGGAATTTTTTGAGATCACCAGCTTGACGGGATATTCTGTATAAAACAAAATTCGCCTCCACTGCATTTGTGTAACGCAATGGAAGCGAATTATTATATTATTATGTTGTTTTATCAACTGCTTTTTATTCTGCTCTCTTAGGGAAGTGCAGCATTACTTTTGTGCCAACGCCCGGGGTGCTGTCTATTTTTACTGCATACTGCTCACCATAGTAGAGCTTGATCCTCTCGTTTACATTTGACACACCGTAACCATTTGACGACTTTGACAGGATCAGGGCTGCCTGAGTCTTTGTCATGCCGACGCCATTATCCGACACAGTAAAGTCAAGGAAATCTCCGTTCTCCTTTCCCTCTATGCGTATCTCGCCCCTGCCGTCAGTCTTGACATCAATCCCGTGCCCTATCGCATTTTCAAGCAGCGGCTGGAGTATAAGATTCAAAGTTTCATATTTCAGAATGCTGTCATCTATGTCATACACCACATCGAAACTGTTGTCATGCATGGCCAGCTGGATATCAAGATACGACTTTATATTTGCTATTTCATCTTTGACCAGCAAAATGTTCTTGCCCTTGTTGAGTGCAGTTCTGTAAAATGTTGAGAGAGCCAGTGTTATATGGCTTATGTCCTCCTGGTCAGCCTCCAGAGCCTTCCAATTGATCATAGACAACGAGTTATACAGGAAATGAGGATTGATCTGGGCCTGCAGTGCCCTCATCTCATATTCTTTCTCCTTGATCTTGCTCTGATATACTTCATTTACTGTCTCATCAAGCCGCTTACTCATGCTGTTGTATCCATTTATGAGATCACCTATCTCATCTGCGCTGTCATTTTCTATAACCATACCCAGATTTCCGGTCTCGGTGGCCTTCATTGTCTTCTGAAGTTTCTTTATTCGCTTTGTTATAAACTCCGAAATTATATGTATACATGTTATTCCCGCAAACATACTCACCAAAATGGCAACCCCTGCTATTATAAGTATCGGCTGTACAGATGAGATTATAAGCCTATCCGGTTTGTATACGCATATATTCCAGCCAGTCGCATTTGACGTCCGGTCTATAAACTGATACCCTGAATTCTCCATCTCTCTCAGGGCTTTAAACTGGTCTACGTTCAATTCATACGCAGCCTTGTCATCGGCAAATGTATTCTTGGTAAATATCGTATTTCCATACTCATCCTCTATGACAAGCCCATAATTATCAAACATAGTCTCCGTATAGAACGGCTGGAATACACTGTCATAGTCCACACTGACATATAAAACTCCCTTAGCCCCTCTCTGTTCCAGCATAGCCATCCGGCTGACCGAAAATGCTGTATGGTTTTCCATATCAATACGCCAGTGTATATTGTTGTCAAGATCATCGTATTCATGTCTTCCATCCGCCAGATCTTTAAGAGGTGCAACCGTGGAACCATGTTTTACATCGCTTGCATCAGTGTATATCGTGACCTGATTCACATTCTCATGAAAATACATAATTGAGGACAGCAGCGGATCAATCACCGTGCTGAACTGCTCATAGTTCTGATACGCAGACTGGTCCGCGCTCAGTATTTTTGCAATAGACTGATTGTACGAGATATATTTGGACAGATTATTATATAGCTCCAGCTCATTATCCATGGCATCCGTCGTCTGTCTGACGTAGGACTGCAGAATAGTCGTCTCCCGGTCCCACAGTATCTTCTTCATCTCCATGTATGTTATACTCAGGATTATTATAACAGGCACAAAACCCGCCAGCAGATAAATAACAACCAGTTTACCGGTAAGCCTCATATCTCGGAATTTTCTTTTCAAGCTGTTTTTTCCCATGCATCTACCTCCGCACTGCGGTACCAACTTCTCCGCCGTATTGGCAAATTATTGCTCTACTCATCTCCCAGGCCACCATTCTCCCTGAATTTCTGTGGACTAACTCCATAAAACTCACGAAAACTCGAACAGAAATAGGATACATTCTGATAACCACACATATTACCTATATCAACTATCTTAGCCATACTATTCTCAAGCATATCTTTTGCACGCTCCATTCTGTATGACTTGATAAATTTGCTAAGGTTCTGACCCGTCTCCTTTTTGAACACAGTGCTCAGATAGCTCGGGGCAAGGTATACCATCTCAGCGAGCATATCTATTCCAAGCTCACTGCCATAATTTCTGTAAATATACTGCTTTACTATATCAACCTCTTTATGTCCTGTCTGGCTCTTATCCTCAAAGCATGCCGCCAATCTGTCTATCGCAGCATCCACCAACCCCGTAAGACTTTGGAAATCCGTTGTCAGATACAATTTCTCCACATCCTTGTTGAGATCCACCTCACTGGTTCCATCTATGCTTCCATATATATCCTTTAGCAGATTAGAATACAGGAATTTGATATATATCTGTGAACATTCATTCTTATGTCTGTATTTCTCACAAAATTTGGCAAAATGCTCCCTGAGTGCCTCAACATCATTCATCTTGATATCCTGCTTCATCTGCTTCATAAGTGTATCATCATCAAATTGGATCATGCCCGATGAGTCACTCTCCATATTTGGATAGAACACCTTGATCTCCGGATGATAGAACTTATTGTCCATAAGTTCATCCAGTTCATCGGCCATCTGTTTCATATTCTCCGGCCTGTCTATTTCTGACGAAACAGCTATATAACAGTCCTCATCATAATCGCTCTTGATGATCTTCACAAGCTCCTGCGCCACAGTCACCGCATCAACACCATCCCCCAGAAATATCATTTCCTGCTGCTGATTCAGATTGAGGTATCTCTCTATTCCAAGTGTCGCTATCTTCTCATTCTTCTTGAAATCGACATCTCTCCTGCCAAAGAAATCCTGATTGAACTCAACAAGAAGTATTCTCCTGAATTTTGCAAAATCAAGCTCCAGCCCACTGTATTCTTTTCTGATGCTGTCTATGTCCTCGCCATTTACAAGCATATACAGCGCATGCTCATAAAGGAATTCCATACTCTTGCTCCTCAGCTCATCCGACGCCTTGGCCTCCTCCAGTTCATCAACCACCTTCTCAAGGGTTGCCTTGAATTCCTTCGGATCTACCGGTTTCAATATGTAATCAACCACTCCAAGCCTTATGGCACGCTTTGCATAATCAAATTCATTACAGCCGCTGAATATCACGCATCGCAGTCGTCTCTTCTCATTTACAACATTTTCAATAAGCTCTATCCCATCCATAAAAGGCATCTTTACATCCGTGAGAAGAATGTCATAATCCTGCTGCCTGATCTTCTCCAGTGCATCAAGACCATTCACCGCCTCATCGATGTCAAATTCCATATTCAGTTTTTTCAGAAGGAATCTGATTCCATTTCTCTCTATTTTCTCATCATCAACTATCAGTATTCTATACATTCCCCGCAGCCTTTCCTTTTTCTGAAATGTCACATAGACATCTGTTCTTCATTCCACCGTAGCTACAACTAATTATAACCGACTTGCCTCTCATATGCCACCCAAACCATCTGAAGATTTTGCAACAACCGATGGGGACGGATGGGGGTCAGGGACGGATGGGGGTCAGGCACCTTCGCCAAAACGACGGATGGGGGTCAGGCACCTTTGCCAAAATAGGGTCAGACAATTGGGGGCCACAATGGGGTCAGGCACCTTCGCCAAAATAGTTTTTTTTCCAACAACCCAATAGGGGCCTGGCACCTTCGCCCAAAAAAATGTTGAAAATACACCATTTTTCAAACTTCCCCAATAAAAATAGGACGGAGGTGCCTGACCCCTCCGTCCCCGGACGTTGCTTTATCTATGAATGCAATTATAAGCGCCAAATGTCCTTGTTGTACTCAGCTATTGTTCTGTCTGATGAGAAGAATCCAGCCTTGCTGATGTTGACAAGTGCCTTCTTTGCCCAGGTCTTGCGATCCTCGTAGTCTGCAAGTACGCCTTCCTTGGTCTTGATATAATCCTCAACATCGAGGAGGGTCATAAACCAGTCCTTGACGATCAGCTCGTTGTGAAGTCTCTCGAGGCTTTCCTTCTGTCCGATCTCAAGGAGTTCATCGCTCACGATGAAATCAACAAGCTTCTTGATCTCAGGCTGCTCGTAGTAATCCTTTGACACATAATCAGCTTTTGCATAGTGGTCGATAACTGCCTCGCTTGACTCGCCGAAGAAGTAAATGTTGTCCTCACCGACAAGCTCTCCGATCTCAACATTTGCACCATCTCTTGTACCAAGTGTGAGCGCGCCGTTCAGCATGAACTTCATGTTTCCGGTACCTGATGCCTCCTTTGATGCAAGTGAGATCTGCTCTGAAATGTCACATGCAGGTATGATCTTTGCTGCCTTTGACACATTGTAGTTCTCGATCATGACAACCTTGAGGTATGGGCTCACCTCTGGGTCATTATCGATGAGCTGCTGCAGGCAGAGGATGAGATGAATGATATCCTTTGCGATGGTGTATGCCGGAGCTGCCTTTGCGCCAAATATTACAGTTACAGGAGTCTTTGGAAGATTTCCTGCCTTGATATCGAAGTACTTGTAGATAACCCAGAGAGCGTTCATCTGCTGACGCTTGTACTCATGAAGTCTCTTAACCTGTATATCAAAGATAGAATTCTCATCTATGTCAATGTTCTGTGTCTCCTTAAGGTAATCCTTGAGAACGATCTTGTTCTGCTTCTTGATATCCATGATCCTGCCAAGAACAGCCTCATCATCATAGAATTTAGCGAGATCATTCAGTTTCTCTGCATCCTTCTTGTAGCCGTCACCGATAAGCTCTGTGATATATGCTGCAAGCTGCTCGTTGCAGTGGAGAAGCCATCTTCTGAATGTGATACCATTTGTCTTGTTGTTGAACTTCTCAGGATAGATCTTGTAGAAGTTGTTCAGCTCAGAATCCTTGAGGATCTCTGTGTGAAGGTATGCAACACCATTTACACTGTGGCTATAGTGTATATCAATGTGTGCCATGTGCACTCTCTCGTCCTTGTCGATGATGTATACGCTCTCATCCTTATATCTGTTTCTAACCTTCTCATCCAGCTTCTTTATGATAGGAACGAGCTGTGGAACGACCTTCTCAAGGTAAGCAAGCGGCCACTTCTCAAGAGCCTCTGCGAGGATTGTGTGGTTGGTGTATGCGCACACCTCTGTCACGATCTCTGTAGCCTCGTCAAATGATATTCCCTCGGCGGTAAGAAGTCTGATGAACTCAGGGATCACCATAGAAGGGTGTGTATCATTGATCTGAACTGCTACATAATCAGCCAGGTCGTGAAGATTTGAACCCTTTGCCTTAGCCTCATCAAGGATGAGCTTTGCACCATTTGCCACCATGAAATACTGCTGGTAGATACGGAGAAGATTTCCAGCCTCGTCGCTGTCGTCCGGGTACAGGCAGAGTGTCAGGTTCTTTGCAATGTCTGTCTTGTCGAAGTTAATTCCGTCCGGCTCCATGATGGACTCGTCAACGCTCTCGATATCGAAGAGGTGGAGTTTATTTGTTCTGTTCTCGTATCCGGTTACATCTATATCGTACATTCTTGACTTGACTTTCAGATTGCCAAATGTGATCGTGTTGGTAACGTCTGTCTTCTCAAGCCAGCTGTCTGCCTCAATCCAAGGATTTGCAGTCTCCTTCTGGTAGTTGTTCTCAAATACCTGCTTGAACAGACCCATGTGGTAATTAAGTCCGATTCCATCTCCGTGAAGTCCGAGGGTTGCCATGGAGTCGAGGAAACATGCTGCAAGTCTTCCAAGACCACCATTTCCAAGTGATGGCTCCGGCTCAACCTCCTCTATGTCGTAGATGCTCTTGCCGTTCTCAGCAAGCACCTGCTTAACCTCGTCAAATACACCAAGGTTGATGAGGTTGTTCGAGAGAAGCTTTCCAATAAGGAACTCTGCTGAGATGTAATACACCTTCTTCTGTCCCTCCTCTGAAACCTTTCCGTCTGCGAGCTTCTTTGTCATATCAAGGAGTGCGAAGTATATCTCCTCATTTGTACAATCCTTAATCGCCTTGTTATATTTCTTCATGCAAATATCTTTTAACATAATATCCTCCTTACAAATATACGTCTTCACCCTGTTTGCTTGAACATCAGCTCATTCTGAGTCGCCTTCGGCGAGAGCTGATGCTACATGTCAAGTTTTCACAGAAAACTTGACACATTATCTTCCATACAGTCTGGTGAGATCCTTTAATTTATCTATATGTTCCTGTGTAAATTCCCATGCTGCTCCCTGAACCGCATTGCTCCTGTTCTCATTTTCATTTGCTGCAGTTCTTTGCTTCGTAAGTCTCCACTTCCAGTTGCCGCCAAGCGTTGATGGATAGTTCATTCTGGCACTGTTGTCCTTGCCCAGAATATCCTGCATCTGAAGTATGACAGTGTCCGCTGAACTCATGTAAAGTGCATGTATCATCTTCTCTGCCACATCGTCCAGATTGTTCGCCATGAGATACTTCATCATATATTCCTGAAGCTCCTTGCTCTGTCCGCTGATATAGCTTTTCAGCATATCGTTGTCGTGGGTTCCGATGTACGCCACGTAATTCTTTGCGTGATTGTGCGGCAGATATTCATTTGCCGTATTGCCGTCAAATGCAAATTCCAGAACCTTCATTCCAGGATAACCGGATTCCTTGACAAGTTTCTGAACCTCTGGCACGACCACACCGAGATCCTCCGCTATAACCTTGGATGAACCTATGGCACTGTCTATCGCATCGATGAGTTTCTTTCCAGGTCCCTGTCTGTAGTAGCCGTCCTTCGGCTCTCCATTTGCCGGGATGCTGTAGTATCTGACTATCCCGATAAAGTGATCTATACGGATCACATCGTAGAGCTTTGCAGATGCAGCAATTCTCTTCTTCCACCACGAGAAATCATCCTTCTCCATGACATCCCAGTCATAGATCGGGTTGCCCCACTTCTGTCCGTAGCTTGAAAACATGTCCGGCGGGCACCCTGCCACAACCGATGGGGTCAGGCCCCTCGACAACTGGAACTGATCCGTGTTCGCCCACACATCCGCACTGTCTAACGCTACATAGATCGGAATGTCACCGATGATACTTATTCCATTTCTGTTGGCGTACGCCTTTAGTGGCATCCACTGCTGGTAAAACTTGAACTGCAGGAACTTGTAAAATTCCACATCATCCGCAAGCTTTTCTCTGTAAGCTGCCATAGCCTCCGGCTTTCTCTTCTTGATCGCCGGTTCCCACGCAAGCCATTCTCTGTTGTTATGATCAGCTTTGATCGCCATATACAGCGCATAGT
>CAKQQK010000055.1:0-19004 GCA_934270935.1 uncultured Coprococcus sp.
AGGTACAGGTGACATATATGAATATGCTGCAACTGCTATTGGTCCAAGAAGTGTTCCACCCATGCCGAGCTTACCGGCAAGGTAGATAGATGTAGGACCATCAGCACCACCGATGATTGATATAGCTGCAGCCTCTTTTCCATTGAATCCCATAAGGAATGCAAGGAAGTAAGCTGTATAAATACCGAACTGAGCTGCAGCGCCAAGCAGGAAGCTCTTTGGATTCGCAATAAGCGGACCAAAGTCTGTCATGGCACCGACACCCATGAATATAAGTGAAGGTAAGATACTCCACTCATCAAGCAGGTAAAAATAATGTAACAAGCCACCATCTGCCATAATATCTGGGAACATGTTTACAAGAAACATACCAAATGAGATAGGGACAAGAAGAAGTGGCTCAAAGCCCTTTCCGATTGCAAGATACATGAATACGAACGCTATAAGTATCATAACGTAGTTCTTCCAGTCAAGGCTTGCAAAACCGGTCTGATTAGCTAAATTTGTCAAAACGTCAACTATTGTGCTGCCCATTTAGTTGTTTCCTCCT
Organism: uncultured Coprococcus sp.; assembly: GCA_934270935.1. Lineage (GTDB taxonomy): Bacteria > Bacillota > Clostridia > Lachnospirales > Lachnospiraceae > Coprococcus. Next base: position 551 of record CAKQQK010000055.1, read on the forward strand.
ATAAGATTTATTCGGATCTTGCTATCAAGATCCTGTGTACAGTTCATGTCACTAAGCAAATTAGTTGAGAGTTGCAAGTGTATCGCCTGACTCAACCATAGCGCCTACTGTAACATCGATGCTTGCGATTGTACCATCTTCTGGAGCAACAACTTCGTTTTCCATCTTCATAGCCTCAAGGATAAGGATAACCTGACCCTTCTTTACTGAATCGCCAACATTTGCCTTGACTGCAAGGATCTTTCCTGGCATAGGTGATGAAACTTTGATGCTTCCTGCGCCGCCTGCTGGTGCTGCTGGAGCTGCTGGTGCTGGTGCTGCTGCTGGTGCAGATACTGCAACTGGTGCTGGAGCTGCCGCAACTGGAGCTGCTGTGCCGCCTGCTAATTCTTCAACTGTTACATCGTATGATGTTCCGTTTACTGTGATTCTATAATTCTTCATAACAATTATCCTCCTGATTTATTATCTCTTATTCTTTCTTCTTGGTCTTACAACCAGTTTATCGTTACTTGGATAGTTTACACGAACTCTTGTATTGCCACCCTGTGCTGCCATGACAGCTGCTGATATAACAGCCACAAGTTCACTGTCATTCATAACGCTCTCTCCTGTCGCTGTGTTCACGATATCCACAATTCCGGCAGCAGGAGCAGGCATTCTCATGGTTGGTGTGTCATCTTCGTCGTCAGCAGCTGCTGTATTTGCAGCTTCCTGGGCTTTCTTTGCCTTTTCAGCTTTCTTCTTCTCTCTTGTCTCCTTATCAAAAAGAGCTGGAACATACTTGAGAAGTGAGATGATGAATGAGATAAATATAAGTGCTACGAATACGATACCCATACCGATAACTGTATTTGCACCGGCATCCTTCATCTTATCCTTCATCGTCTGGTTTGCTGCTACCTCGAATTCAGAAATCTTGTATGGAAATACTCCATTTGATGTGAGATAACTGTCAGCTTCCTCGTCTGAAACGCTGTTCTGAGTCATATACATATACTTGTTATACTCATACACAACAGAATTATCTACAAATGTTGCTTTGACAATAGCTTCTTTTTCTGCACATTCTGCATACAAGCTTATCACAACTTTGTCATCAACCTCTTCACAGTCATAATCACTCTTGAAATCTATGAACTTACCATAGTCAGCCTCAAGTGAAGAAAATACCTTTATGGCATCTATATCACTCTCTGTAAGACCTTCATCAGTTCCATTTTCAACAGCATAATTATATACCTGCTCAACCTGAGTGAGACTCATCCAGCTTTTAGCATAGCTGATGGCATAATTTTTCATGTCGTCGCCATCATACTTGAATTCAACCTTCTTATCTGAAGAAGAGCAGCCGACAAGTGCGAATGTAACAGCTAACATAGAAACTATCAATAATAACTTTTTCTTTATTATCTTTTCCATTAAGTTGTCACTCCTTTATATTGTTCCGTGCTTTTTGTATGGTCTGTCCTCACTCTTAGAAAAAAGCATGTCAAATGCTGCTATAACTCTCTTTCTTGTTGCATCAGGCTCGATTACATCATCAACATAACCTCTTCTTGCAGCAGATACTGCACCTGAAAGAGCATCTGTGTACTCTGCCTTCTTGTCCTTTATGAATGCAAGCTTGTCACCAGCTGCTGCGATCTCATCCTCGTACATGATCTTAACTGCCATCTCAGGATCCATAGTTCCTATAACAGCCTTTGGCCATGCAAATACCATATCTGCGCCTATTGCCTTTGAACACATAGCTGTATAAGCTGTACCGTAAGCCTTGTCAAGCATAACTGTTACCTTAGGAACAGTTGCGTTTGCATAAGCGTAAGTGAGCTTTGCAACTGCCTTTGATATAGTCTTCTCTTCCTTAACTGTTGCAGCAAGTCCTGCCACATTCACAAGTGTAAGTACAGGAATGTTGAATGCATCACATAACTTGACAAAATCCTCTGCCTTGTATGCACCTGCTGTTGTGAGTACATCTTTCTGATTGCCCACAACTCCGACTGTCTCACCATTCAGTCTGATAAATGCTGTGACAACGTCATCTGCAAAATCCTTCTTGAGTTCAAATACAAACTCATCATCTGTTATATCAGCTATAACAGCCTTTACATCTCCAGCCTTAGAAGCAAGATCAGGGATGATTCTGTTCACATCGTCCTCACAAATAGCTCCATCCTTCTCATCCTCATTGTTTGATGGAAGAAGTTCTACAAGTGTTCTGACAGCTCCGAGAAGTTCAGCCTCTGTGTCATATACTGCGTCAACATTAGCTGTGTTTGCTGCTACATACTCTGCTGCAGCAGTGTCAAGCTTCTCTGCACGGTTCTCATCAAGGGTGTTCGGGCTGTTTACAAACAGCTTTGAACCTTCCTTTGTCATAAGTGTAATATCAGTCAGGTTAGGAATGATAGCTGCACCACCACCACACATACCAAATACAGCAGTGATCTGTGGGACAACACCTGAAGCCAGTGTCTGCTTGAGGTATACCTCGCCAAATGCGTTAAGTGCATCAGTTGCCTCCTGAAGTCTCAGTCCGGCACAATCGATCAGCCCGATAACTGGAGCACCCATCTTCATAGCCATATCATAAAGGTTTGCAATCTTCTTTGCGTGCATCTCGCCGATAGAACCGCCGAGTACCTTTGCGTCCTGGCTGTAAACATAAACTAAATTGCCATCGATAACACCATATCCGGTTATAACACCGTCTTTTGGAGTATCCTTGTCCTGAATGTTGAAATCTGTATTTCTAGCAGTTACATATGCGCCGATTTCAACAAAACTTGAGTCATCAAGTAACATAGAAATTCTGTCACTCGCTGACAAGCTTGGTGTGTTGCTCATTTTTAGCCCTCCGTTTAATTTATTTTAGGACATATACAGTCCAATTTTCGCCGAGTATAATTGTAAAGCCTTTGACGCCATATTTCAAGTAAAAAAGGGAATTTTGAACAAAGTTTGAGCATGACGCTCCTGCTCTACATATACTCATTTATACATCAAAGGGGGATATGTGTACCCTGTTATCTTCTCACATAACAGTATACCCCAAATCCCCCATTGAATTCTTACCATTATATAATTTTGTATGATCAGTCTTTTAATACATCTTTGTTGTGAACCAGATAATCAAGCAGCGATACTATTGTGAGAACAAGTGCGAGATATATAAGCATCTGATCTATCACATAAAAGACTTTTCCCCCGAGATCCGCTACAAGAAAACATACCATGATCATCTGTACCGTTGTCTTAATCTTACCAGACCATCCGGCAGCAATGACAACCCCTTTTTCTGCTGCGACAAGCCTGAAACCACTGATTATGAAATCTCTTGCTATTATGACTATCACTATCCATGCAGGCATACGTCCAATGTCAGACAAAGCAATAAGTGCCGAACACACAAGCAGCTTGTCTGCCAATGGATCCATAAACTTTCCAAAGTTGGTTACAAGGTTGTATTTTCTTGCAATCTTTCCGTCCAGCATGTCAGTAAGTGATGCAGCTATGAATACTCCAAGTGCCACCCATTTGAACCATCCAAAGTCATGGCCTTCCATCACAGACATATACAAAAATACAAGAAAGAACGGAATCATTATAGTCCTAAGTATTGTCAGTTTGTTTGGTAAATTCATTCTACAATCACTCCTGTTAAATCATATTCATTGCCCTCAGTTATCTTCACATCAACATATGTACCGGACATGAGCTCGTATGGGGCACTGACAAAAACTATTCCGTCAACACCAGGAGCATCCCTGTATGTCCTTCCCACATACACATCATCATCAGAGAGATAACCCTCTATAAGGACTTTCATGACAGTTCCAACAAATTCCTGATTCTTCTCATAGGAAATCTCCTGCTGAAGTTCCATAATCTCATCACGCCACTTTTCTGCGACAGCCTCATCCACCTGATCCGGATATGACGCCGCAGGTGTTCCTTCCTCTGGAGAATAAGTAAAAACTCCAAGCCTGTCAAATTCACACTGGTCTACAAAATCTACAAGTCCATTATGCTGTTCCTGGGTCTCTCCCGGAAATCCCGATATCAACGTAGTACGTATCGCGATGTCCGGCATGGCAGATCTTAATCTGCCAACCAGTTCTACTATATCCTCGCGGCTCGTTCTTCTGCCCATGCGCTTTAATATGGCGTTCTCTGAGTGCTGAATTGGTATGTCTATATAATGACATATCTTTGGATTGGCAGCCATCATTTCTATCAGATCATCTGTGATCTCCTCAGGATAGCAATAAAGCAGTCTTATCCACTCAATTCCATCTATATCACTTAGTTTTGTAAGAAGCTCCGGGAGTCTATTTTCACCATACAGGTCAGTGCCATAAAGTGTTGTCTCCTGAGCCACAAGAACAAGTTCTTTTATACCGTCATCAGCAAGCCTTCTGGCCGAATCCAGCAGACTGTCCATCGGAACGCTTCGATACCGGCCTCTTATGTGAGGTATTATACAATAGGTGCACATCTTATTACAACCCTCGGCAATCTTAAGATATGCCATGGATGCCGTGGTCGTGACAATTCGTTCACGGACAGGAGCTGGTGTGTAATCTATATCATCCACGATAGCTTCCTCATCTGTGCCTATAGCCTCAACTATCTTATCAAAATTAGTTGCACCAATTATCACGTCAATTTCCGGGAGTTCTGTCATAATCTCATCTTTGTATCTTTGAGACAGGCAGCCTGCAACTATAAGCTTCTTCAGTTTACCAGTCTTCTTGAGCTCCCCCATCTCTATGATCGTGTTAATGCTCTCCTCTTTTGCATCCTTGATAAATGCACATGTATTCACCACGACAACGTCAGCTTCTGTCTCATCATTTGTGATCTGATGTCCCGCTTTATTTAAAAGTCCAAGCATAACTTCGCTGTCTACAAGATTCTTGTCACATCCCAGTGATATAAGTAATACTTTCATCTGTTCTCCAATAAAAAGTTATTCTAGTTAATATTGATTGATTCTACGCAGTTAGACATGAGCATTGCTATAGTCATCGGACCAACTCCGCCTGGCACCGGTGTGATCGCACCGGCAACTTCTTTCGCAGAATCAAAATCCACATCTCCGCAAAGCCTGTTGTTTTCGTCTCTGTGTATTCCTACATCGATGACTGTTGCGCCCTCTTTGATGTAGGAAGCATCTACCATCTTTGGTCTTCCTACCGCAACCACGAGAATATCAGCGCGTCTGCACACTTCCTTTAGATTTTTTGTCCTGGAATGACACACTGTAACAGTTCCGTTCTCACGGAGCAGCAACATACTCATAGGCTTGCCCACGATATTGCTTCTGCCAAGAACAACACATTCTTTACCCTCTATTTCTATTCCCGATCTCTTTATGAGCTGTATAACGCCCGCCGGAGTACATGATACAAATCCTGGCTGGCCAATACTGAGCGCACCAACACTCATAGGATGGAAACCATCTACATCCTTCTTAGGTGATATGGTCTTTATGACCTTATCTTCATCTATATGATCCGGAAGAGGAAGCTGAACAAGTATTCCATTAACCTTGTCATCAGCATTGAGCTTCTCTATAAGTGCAAGAAGTTCTTCCTCTGTGGTCTTCTCTGGAAGCTCATAAGACAATGAACCTATGCCTATATATTCACAGGCTTTTTTCTTATTCCCCACATATACTGATGATGCAGGATCATTTCCAACCTGAATAACTGCAAGGCATATCTCCACGCCCTCAGCCTTAAGTTTGGCAACCTTCTCTTTAAGTTCGTCCTTTATCTGTTTTGATATAACCTTACCATCTATAAGTTTATACATATATCTGCCCTCCTGAAACATTGAATGCCAGTCATTATAATTGTCATCAACAAACTGACCCATTCAACATTTAATTATCTGTCTATAATCTGCTCAAATCAAGAATATCCTCAACATTAGAACAATCCGACAATCTTGCCATTATCATCTACATAAATTCTCTCTGCTGCAGGTGACTTTGGAAGTCCTGGCATAGTCATTATAGTTCCGGTAATCGCAACAACAAAGCCTGCTCCTGCACTCACATATACCTCACGAATATTTACATCAAATCCTGTAGGTCTTCCAAGCTTCTTTGGATCATCGGACAGCGAATACTGATTCTTTGCCATACATACAGGGAAATTGCCAAATCCCATCTCTTCTATCTTAGCAATGGCCTTGCTTGCCTCATCACTATATGTAACGCCATCTGCACCGTATATCTCTGTGGCGATACAGTTGATCTTATCCTTTATTGAAAGGCTGTCATCATAGAGCACCTTGAAGTTGCTCTTCTTGTTCTCCAGTGTGTTAAGCACTGCATTTGCAAGGTCTATACCGCCCTTGCCGCCCTGCTCCCATACATTTGCAAGGGCAAAATCACAGTCTCTGTCCTCGCAGAACTTCTTGACATAGTCAAGCTCTGCCTGGCTGTCTGTGACAAATCTGTTCAGGGTTACAACAACAGGAACACCATACTTCTGAAGATTCTCAATATGCTTCTCAAGGTTTACTATACCAGCCTTAAGTGCGTCGAGATTCTCCTCTCCGAGATCTGCCTTTGCAACTCCGCCATTGTACTTGAGGGCTCTTACTGTGGCAACCAGAACCACCGCATCCGGCTTAAGGTTGTTCATACGGCACTTGATATCGAAGAACTTCTCAGCTCCAAGATCTGCGCCAAATCCAGCCTCTGTTATTACATAATCTGCAAGCTTTAACGCTGTCTTTGTTGCCATTACACTGTTACATCCATGTGCTATATTAGCAAATGGTCCGCCGTGTACGATAGCCGGTGTATGCTCAAGTGTCTGGATAAGATTTGGCTTGATGGCATCCTTTAAGAGCGCTGCCATAGCTCCAACAGCCTTGAGATCAGCCGCTGTTACAGGCTCATTGTCCATATTGTATGCAACGATTATTCTTCCAAGTCTCTCCTGAAGATCCTTCATGTCGCTTGCAAGGCAGAGAATAGCCATGATCTCTGATGCAACTGTAATGACAAATCCGTCCTCTCTAGGTACTCCGTCAACACGCTTTCCAAGTCCGACAACTGTGTGTCTGAGAACTCTGTCGTTCATGTCCAAACATCTCTTGAACACGATTCTGTTCACATCTATCTTAAGTGCATTTCCCTGCTGGATATGGTTATCCATCATGGCCGCAAGGAGATTGTTCGCAGATGTTATAGCATGAAAATCTCCTGTAAAGTGAAGGTTGAGATCCTCCATAGGTACTACCTGTGCATATCCGCCTCCGGCAGCACCACCCTTGATTCCGAAACAAGGTCCAAGTGATGGCTCACGAAGTGCGATAACCGCCTTCTTTCCAAGCTGTCCCATAGCCTCACCAAGACCTACGGTGATGGTTGTCTTTCCCTCTCCTGCCGGTGTTGGGTTGATGGCTGTCACGAGGATAAGCTTTCCATTCTCGTTGCCCTCAACTTTCTTTATAAGCTCATCAGAAAGTTTTGCCTTATATTTGCCATACATGTCAAGGTCATCCTCTGATATGCCAAGTTTTGCAGCAACCTCCCTTATGTGCTTCATCTCAGCCTTCTGTGCAATTTCAATGTCTGTCATCATAGCTCTTATCCTCCGCTTTTTATAAATTATTGTCTATATATTCATCGAACTGTTCCTGGCTCATCAGAATCTTTCTGGCCTTTGTTCCCTCCTCCGGGCCAACAACTCCGGCAGCCATGAGCTGATCCATTATCCTGGCAGCCCTGTTAAATCCTATCTTGAACGTTCTCTGAAGCATACCTATTGAAGCTTTTTCTTTCTCGATAATAAATCTTCCGGCTTCTACGAAATATTCATCTCTGTCATTTGCAGAAGTTCCACCTATAGCTGTCGCTCCGCCTGAATCAGTGCTTGATATCGACTTGGCAACATCGTCATCATATGTACCTACGCCATTACTCTTTTTGAGGAAATCTACCACTGCAGTAACCTCATCATCTGATACGAAAGCCCCCTGAACTCTTACCGGTTTCGGATATCCAGTAGGATAAAACAGCATATCTCCCTTTCCAAGGAGCTTCTCTGCACCCACCATATCAAGTATAGTTCGCGAATCAACTCCCGAAGACACCGCAAATGCTATACGTGATGGTACATTTGCTTTTATAAGTCCTGTTATGACGTCGACAGATGGTCTCTGGGTTGCTATAACAAGATGTATACCGGCTGCTCTCGCAAGCTGTGAAAGCCTGACTATAGCATCCTCAACCTCGCCATGAGCTACCATCATAAGGTCTGCAAGCTCATCCACGATAACCACGATCTGCGGCATCTTTGTAAGCTTCTGTCCATCTGCCCCGGCGATCACGGCACTCTCAACTTTGTCATTATATCCCTGTATATTGCGCACACTGTGCTCAGCAAAAAGCTGATATCTTCTTGTCATCTCCACAACAGCCCAATTCAGTGCTCCAGCTGCTTTCTTAGGATCAGTTACAACAGGAATCAACAAGTGTGGTATTCCATTGTAACAGGCAAGCTCCACCATCTTAGGATCGATCATGATAAGCTTAACCTCCTCAGGTGTAGCCTTATACAGAATACTCATAATAAGGGTGTTGATACACACCGATTTTCCAGAACCAGTGGCACCCGCTATCAAAAGATGCGGCATCTTTGCTATATCAGTGGCAATCACCTGACCACTTATATCCTTGCCAACTGCAAATGCTACTTTTGACTTAAGATTCTTGAAATTATCTGACTCTATAAGTTCCCTGAATGCAACTATGGAATTCTCCTTGTTCGGAACTTCAATTCCAATTGCCGCCTTGCCAGGTATGGGAGCCTCTATACGTATATCTGCAGCTGCAAGATTAAGCTTGATATCATCGGCAAGATTTAGTATCTTGCTGACCTTCACTCCCTGTTCAGGCTGCATCTCAAATCTGGTAACAGCAGGACCGCAGCTATAGTTTGTTATAGTGACATTTACACCAAATGTCTCAAGGGTCTTTTTGAGCTTAACAGCAGTCTCCCTCACGTGTGCATCTCTATTTGAATTATTATGCTTCGGCGGTTGGCTTAGAAGACTCGCCGTAGGAAATCTATATTTTCTGCCCTCCTGGTATGTCTTTGCCGAGTTATTATCTATAACAGATTTTTTTACTGTACTGCTTCCGCCAGACGTTTTCTGTCCAGAGCTCTCCTCAGCAAACGCCGAATCATACAGAGGGTTGTAATCCGACACACTCTCAGGGTGCATGTTGCCATTCACAGCCCCTGCAAGTACATCCTCGTCGGCTCCCGCAGATATCTCATTCACAGCCGGCATGGCATTCACAAACTGACCATCAACCACAGGCTTTACTTCATTGTCAGAGTTCATCCTGTATCCTTTATGTACAGGCTTTCCCTCTCTCGTCTCAGACTTCACAGGTTCAATATAGTGTGACTCACTCATTGTCCCATCCTCAACCTGTACCGGATTGAGAAATTCATCACTGTCAGCCATAACAATCTTTTCTATATCATTGTTAAACTCATCATACGAACCCTGCTCTGAATAGTTGTCTGAATCGTCTGCCTTAAGTTCATGCACATCCTGATTGTAGAAAAAGTCCCTAGGCACATCATTAACCTGTGCAGAAGAAATATCTTCTTTTTGGGGTTTTCTGCCACTATGCAACTGACGATCAGCACTGCTTTTCTTGCTTTCATACACATTCAGATTTGCCATGGATGGCTTCGCCCGTCTTTCATCATCAAGATTTCCAGCTTCTTCAGTCTCATTACGTAATCTTCGCTTATGCCCTGGCTGTCTCCTGTCGGCAACAGCAGTCTCTCTTAAAGCGTATTCTTCGTCTTCATCTTCATAGCTGTAATCTTTTTTGAATGACAAGGCAATTTTCTTTAGCTCATCTATCACAGATATCTCAGTTATCAAAATAAACATGATAACAGCCAGAATAAACATGATAATACATGCTCCAGGTACGCCGAGAAGTGTTCTGACAGCAAAGAAAATGCCTCCGCATATGACTCCTCCGCCCGCACGATTCTTATATCCATCCATATACAAAGCTTTTACAGACTCATAATCAGTAGAATATATTGCCTGGAACAGCATGGACACCAGTATCATCACCACGCCGAAATATATTACTTTTTTTGCAATCTTTCTATTAAAGTCGTTCGATATAAGATACGCCGCTGAAACAAACAGATACACAGGAAATACATACTCACTGAAACCTATGATTCCAAAGAAAAATCCAGATATCGTATTACCCACAATTCCACATATTCGGAAATTTGCAAGAAGTAAAAACAGCGAGAACGCAAAGAGCACTATCAATATAACCTCACTTCTGAGCTGCTTCTGTCTTGCAGCCTCAGCCTCTCTGGCTTTTCTCTCCATCGCAGCCTTTGAACGTGCTGAGGATCCGGAGCGGCCTGAATTCTTTGATCTCGCCGCAGATCCGGATCGGCCTGAAGCCTTTGGTCTTACCGCAGATCCAGAACGGCCCGAAGCCTTTGACCCTTTTGTGGTTTTTGCACCTGCTTTACCTGATGAAGTTTTTGTTTTTGACTTTTTATTTTCAGAAGCCATACTATACCTCTTCTTCCATTCATCCTCAAAATGTTGACATCCTATGAATTTTACTATCATTTAATCAATTAATCAAGTCATAGAGTCTTTTTATAGCATCTGCCATACCTCCCACCTCATCTATAATACCGGCTTCAACAGCCTGTTTTCCCACCAACACAGAGCCAATATCCTTCGCAAGTTCCCTTGTATTGAACATATATCCCTCAAACTCGTTTCTGTCCACCTCAGAATGCGATACAGTAAAATCTATGATTCTCTGCTGCATCTTTTCTATATATTCAAAATTCTGTTTCACCCCGAGGACTGCAGAACTTGTCCTTATTGGATGTACGACCATTGTTGCTGTAGGAGCTATAAATGATACATCCGACGCAGTTGCCAGAGGAACGCCTATTGAATGCCCTCCACCAAGCACAAGAGTTACAACCGGCTTGCTGAGGCTCGCAAACATTTCAGATATTGCAAGTCCAGATTCGACATCTCCGCCCACTGTATTTATCAGAACAAGGACACCTCTAATATCAGGACAGACTTCAGCCTGTGCAATAACCGGCAAAATTTCTTCATAACTTGTACTTTTTACACTTGATGGAAGTTTTTCATGTCCCTCTATCTCTCCGTATACACCACAAAGCAAAATAAATCCAGGCTTACACGGAATATTCATTATATTACAGCCCCCGCATAATTTTATCTGTTCAGATATGCTAATTCCTTTAGCAGCACAATTGTTTTCATTTGCATTGTTTGCAGCATACCTGCTCTCTGAATCACTCTTATTACACATATCGTTATCATTACATCCTGCATATTTCTTATATTCCATAACGCACTCCCCAAAAAAAACAAATACGAAGAGCTATTAAAACTCTTCGTATTTATTAGTATGAAATATATATGATTTTATACAACTAAATCAGATTACACATTATGTCATTACATAACAAGCACAATCTCATTTGTATCCTCAAGCGCACTTGCAGGGATGTAATTTGAATTCATTGCAGTTCCATTGAGTGTAAGGCTCTGGAAACCGCTCTCATGTCCATCCGGATTCTGTACCTTGATGGAAAGCTTCTTGCCTCTGAACATCTTCTCGATCTCGAACTCTTTCCAGTCTGATGGAACTGAAGGTGCGATCTTGATTCCGCCAAAGTCAGGTCTCATACCCATGATTCCCTCAACGCAGCCTACCATACATGTGGATGCTGTACCTGTGAGCCAGTGTACATGAGCACGTCCCTCAAATGGGCTTCCCACAGACTCTGTGAACTGTCCATGGCAATATGGCTCAAGCTTTCTGATCTCTGCCTTGTCGTTCATGGATGCAGGTGAGCTCTCATTGAAATACTCGAACGCTCTGTTTCCATGTCCCATGAGTGCCTCGGCAAGTATGATCCAGCCCTGTGGCTGTGAGAATATACCCGCATTCTCCTTTGTACCTGCATTGAAAAGAAGCATGAGCGCTCCGTCAAATGCATGCTCTCTGTATGGAGGGAACATAAGTCTCACACCGTACTCTGTATTCAGTTCTCTGTGAACTGACTCAAGTGCAAGCTCGGACTGCTCTCTTGTTGCAAGTCCGCTTATAACTGCCCATGACTGAGGATTAAGCCACATGCTTGCCTCAGGATCGTTCTTTGAGCCGATGACCTGTCCACCTTCCTTGTATCCACGGATAAATCTGTCATCCTCCCAGCACTTCTCCTGGATGGTCACACCCATCTTGTACTGAATGCTGTTGATATAATCTATGTACTCTGTGTCATCCTTCATCTCTGCAAAATACTTGATAACTGTCATCGCATAGTAGAGCTGCATAGCAACAAATGTCGACTCGCCCCTCTTTCCAAGTCTCAGACAGTCATTCCAGTCTGCCCAGAGTCCTGCCGGCATACCGTTGTCTCCAAGCCTGTTCATGGAGAAATCAATCGCTCTCTTAAGGTGCTCATATACTGTGCCCTTGTCCTTGTTTGCAAATGGAATAACCTCATCTATAAAGTCTAAATTGCCTGACTCAGAAATATACTTATATACAGTTGGGAACAGCCACAGCGCATCATCTGCACGATATGCAGGATGTCCTGTTTCCTGTACATATGAAGGATCATCCGGTGTATCCTCATGTCCTGCATTGTGTGTGAACTTTACAAGCGGAAGTCCACCGCCGTTGTCAACCTGTGCTGACAGCATGAATCTGATCTTCTCAAGGGCCATCTCAGGTGCAAGGTGAATAACACCCTGGATATCCTGAACTGTATCTCTGTAGCCGTATCCATTTCTGAGACCACAATATGAGAACGAAGCAGCTCTTGACCATATAAAAGTCATGAAACACTGATATGCATTCCATGTATTTACCATGTTGTTGAATGAATCGCTAGGTGTATGCACCTGGAAGTTGTTGAGCTTTGAATGCCAGTACTCGATCAGCTCGTCAAGCTCCTTCTGACATGCTGCGGCAGGATCTGCGTATCCGGCTATGACAGCATTTGCAGCGTCATTGTCCTTCATTCCGACTATGAATGCAAAATCCTTTGACTCGCCCGGCGCAAGTGTGAACTTTGTCTGAAGTCCACCGCAGGAATTACTGTTGTAGTTGAGCTTGTTGCCAAGATCACCATTTATAACTCCAACAGGATCACCATAACCGTGATATCTTCCAAGGAACTCCTCCTTGTCTCCGCAATATGATGCAACATCACTTCCGGCAAGTGCAAAGAATCTTCTGTTGGCCTTGCTGCCGTTGATCTCAGCCTTCTCAACGTTCTCATTGATGACCTGAAGTATCTTGTTGTTATCCATGAAATATGTTCTTGTTATGAACAGTGTGTACTGGAGGTTTACCTGATCCTGCTCATAGTTGCAGTCATTTGTAAACTCGCAGTATCCGATAGCTGAAAGGTTACGAGGCTTATCAGAGTTGTTGGTAACTCTCACCTTCCATACTTCATGTGTCTTGTTAAGTGGAACGTAATACAGCACCTCTGACTTGATATCAGAATACTCTGCATACATCTTTGTATATGCCGTTCCATGGTGACACTCGCTCTTATATACATCAAGACTCTTGCCAACCGGCTGCCATGATGCTGACCAATAATCCTTTGTGTCATCATCGCGAAGATATACATATCTTCCAGGCTGGTCAAAGCTGTTAAATATATATCTCAGTATTCTTCCGTTTGCTCCTGACTTCTCAAAGCTGTAACCACCTGCATTATTGGAGATTATAGCTCCGTATTCCGGTGAACCGAGGTAGTTTGCCCAAGGTGCCGGTGTGTCTGGTCTGTCAATTACATACTCTTTGTGCTGTTCGTCAAAATAACCGTATTTCATACGTTCCCCCTTAATCTGTTTTAGCATTTATTTTAGTTTGTTTACATTCTGTCCATCTTTGCTCACTACAATTATTGCAGTTATTAGAATGCCCCGGAACCGGTCATATTGCTGACCGGCTTCGAGACATCAGATTTACCCTTATAAAATAATATCAAATACCCTTATAGCTATTTATTATTCACTATTGTAGCTATTTATTATTTACTGTACATCCTTGAGGCTCAGGCTTATTCTTCCTGCTCTCTCATCAATCTTGATGACCTTAACGTCAACCTCATCACCAACATTTACGACATCTTCAACCTTTGCAACTCTCTTATCTGAAAGCTTTGAGATGTGGATGAGTCCGTCCTTGTTAGGTGCAAGTGATACGATAGCTCCGCAATCGATAACCTTTACAACCTTGCCATGGTAGTTCTTGCCAACCTCAAGAGGCTCTACGATCATGTTGATCATCTCGATGGCCTTGTCCATACCTGCCTGCTCTACGCCACAGATAGAGATTCTTCCCTCGTCATCGATATCGATCTTAACACCTGTCTCCTCGATGATAGTGTTGATGGTCTTACCTCTCTGTCCGATAACCTCACCGATCTTCTCAGGGTCGATCTTGATCTGCTTGATCTTTGGTGCGAACTCATTGACTGTTGGTCTTGGAGCTGCGATGGCTGGCTTCATACATGTCTCCATGATGAAGAGTCTCGCCTCACGTGTTCTTGCGATGGCCTCCTCAACGATAGGTCTTGTAAGTCCATGGATCTTGATATCCATCTGGATAGCTGTGATACCCTCTGTTGTACCTGTTACCTTGAAGTCCATATCTCCGAAGAAATCCTCAAGTCCCTGGATATCTGTGAGAACGATGTAATCATCATCTGTATCGCCTGTCACAAGTCCACATGAGATACCTGCAACCATAGCCTTGATAGGAACACCGGCAGCCATGAGTGACATACATGATGAACATGTTGATGCCATTGATGTAGAACCGTTTGACTCAAATGTCTCTGATACTGTTCTGATAGCATATGGGAACTCCTCCTCGCTTGGAAGCACTGGAAGAAGTGCTCTCTCAGCAAGTGCGCCGTGTCCGATCTCTCTACGTCCCGGTCCTCTTGAAACCTTTGTCTCTCCTACTGAGTAAGCAGGGAAGTTATAGTGGTGCATATATCTCTTTGATGTAACATTCTCATCAAGTCCGTCAACTCTCTGGATCTCAGAAAGTGGAGCAAGTGTACATACGTTACATATCTGTGTCTGTCCTCTTGTGAACATGGCTGAACCGTGAACTCTAGGAATGATGTCAACCTCAGCAGCAAGTGGTCTGATCTGGTTGATAGCACGTCCATCAGGTCTCTTGTGATCCTTGAGGATCATCTTTCTTACTGTCTTCTTCTGATACTGGTATATAGCGTCTGGAAGTACCGCAAGCCACTCCTCGTTGTCTGCAAATGCCTCCTCAAGCTTCTCTGTGATCTGTCTGATATTCTCCTCACGGACCTGCTTCTCATCTGAGAATACAGCCTCCTCCATAGCTGCTGGAGGAACGATCTCCTTGATTGCTGCAAAAAGTTCCTCTGGAACTGCACAGCTTACATATGAATGCTTCGGCTTACCAACCTCAGCTACTATCTCATTGATAAATGCGATGATGTCCTGGTTGATATCATGAGCCATATATATAGCCTCGATCATCTTAGCCTCTGGTACTATGTTGGCACCGGCCTCGATCATGATAACCTTCTGTGATGTAGATGCAACTGTGAGCTTCAGATCACCCTCATCCCACTGCTTCTGTGTTGGGTTGATGATGAACTCTCCATCGATGAGACCTACCTGTGTCATGGCACATGGGCCGTCAAATGGAACGTCTGATATGCATGTTGCGATAGATGATCCGAGCATTGCAACCAGCTCCGGTCTGCACTCTGGATCTACTGACATAACAAGGTTGTTGAGTGTTACGTCATTTCTATAATCCTTAGGGAAAAGAGGTCTCATAGGTCTGTCGATTACTCGTGATGTGAGGACAGCGTTCTCTGATGCCTTACCCTCTCTCTTATTGAATCCTCCAGGTATCTTTCCTACTGAATATAACTTCTCCTCATACTCTACTGAAAGTGGGAAGAAATCGATTCCGTCTCTTGGCTTCTCTGAAGCTGTACATGTTGAAAGCACTGTTGTGTCACCGTACTTGATAAATGCAGCACCATTTGCCTGTGCAGCTACTCTGTTGATATCAACAGTGAGCATTCTGCCAGCGATCTCTTTCTGGTATCTCTTGAATTCCTTACTCATCTCAAAATCTCCTTGATTATATTTATTTGTATTGTGGAAGACGTCGAAACAACTATAAAAAACACCATGTCCTATAAACTATATGCCATCTTTCTAAGATGATCCATGATATCCTTTATAGAAGTCTCGATATGTCATTCCACAATCTTTTAAATTTTAGCATACGAATATAAAAAATACAATATCCAAACATCCATGTTTATACTGTTTGCACTCATAAAAACCATCGCAGAATAACGAAAAAGGAACCATGCGTCTCCACATGATTCCCATTATTGTTATCATATTAAGGCCATGATAGAAATTACTTTCTAAGTCCAAGGCTCTCGATGAGCTTTCTGTATGCCTCGATATCCTTGCTCTTGAGGTATGCAAGAAGGTTTCTTCTCTGACCAACCATCTTAAGAAGACCACGGTTTGAGTGATGATCCTTTGGATTAGCCTTGAAGTGTCCGTTGAGATCGTTGATTCTTGCTGTAAGAAGTGCGATCTGAACCTCTGTTGAACCTGTGTCGTTTGCATCCTTGCCGTACTTAGCGATGATTTCCTGCTTCTGCTCTTTTGTTATCATAATAACAATCCTCCTATAATATAATATACATGGCTGACACCGGGCCAAAGGTCTAGAGGTGTCCTTAAACTAAGTGTCAGCTGACCGTTGGTAGAATAACACATGAGTAATTATTTGTAAAGACTCTAAATACACTTTCTGTTTGTACTTTTTGTCTACACTTTTGTCTGTACTTTATGTCTACACTTTTGCCTGTACTTTTTGTTGTACTTTCTGTCTGTACACTTTATGTATACACAAAATACACATTCTGCCGGCACTCATATATATTGCTAATCTGCAATCTCATACTGTAAAAATGCATAATGCAGTCTGGTTCCCTCCTGTATATTCTCAGGAAGAAGTGCTCTTGCCACAAGCTTCGTCTCACCACCCGGCTCATTCTCATCAACAAGATTTGCATAATCACCATCTATTGTTTTAACTATATAGTATTTTTCCATCGCTTATCTCCTTTTTATTCTAAGGCCGCTTCACAAATATCTGCTTTGTATTTTCAGATGTCTGTAATGTGCCTTTCCATATCACAACAAACAGGATAATATATTATTTTTTGTATTTCAACATTCTACCTTAAAAACACATAAAAAATTATAATTTCAGGCAATTGCAATATCCAATCAAAGTATCATAAAATCATGTCACTCCTTCACATCCGAAAGCTACGCACTTTCACACTTTACAGTATTTTACTCAAACCTTGTTATGCCGCTTCCAAATATGCTATAATAAGCCAGCGCAGAAAAAACACATGCAAACACTGCGCAAAACGTCAAAAACTATAATGAAAAATCGTTATAAGTTATAATAATGAATAAAAAGAAATGCAACATTTTAAACGTATAACTTTTTGAAAGGAGACAGATTATGGCAGGCTCTACCATAGGAAATAAATTTACTATTACAACATGGGGGGAATCCCACGGCAAAGCACTCGGTGTGGTCGTTGACGGATGCCCAGCCGGACTTCCTCTGTGCGAGGAGGATATACAGATATTTCTTGACAGAAGAAAACCTGGTTTTTCACAGTTCTCTACGCCAAGGAAAGAATCTGACACTGTAGAGATATTGTCAGGTATATTTGAGGGAAAGACAACCGGAACTCCTATTTCCATGATGGTAAGAAATACCTCACAGCGTTCAGGTGACTACGGTGATATAGCCACATATTACAGACCAGGACACGCCGACTACACATTTGATAAAAAATATGGCTTCAGAGACTACAGAGGCGGTGGTCGTTCATCAGGTCGTGAAACCATAGGCAGGGTTGCTGCCGGTGCCATTGCATCCAAAATATTAAAAGGACTCGGGATAACTATATCAACTTATGTATCATCTGTAGGCGATGTACATATAGCCAGAGACTGTTTTGACGCCGATTACATCACTAAGAACGATCTCTATATGCCAGATCCTGCTGCTTACGAAAAGGCATCTGTCCTTCTCTCTGACTGTATGGCAGAAAACGACTCTATAGGATCAAGTGTGGAATGCATTGTTCATGGAATGCCAGCAGGTATAGGCGAGCCAGTATTTGATAAACTTGATGCATGCCTTGCCAAGGCCATCATGTCAATCGGAGCAGTCAAAGCCATTGAAATCGGTGACGGAACAGAGGTCTCATCTAGCAGA
>CAKQQK010000056.1:0-18698 GCA_934270935.1 uncultured Coprococcus sp.
GTACTTCTATGGCTCAACCGATGAGTATGCTGAGGTCAATGGACAGTGGGCCGGAAGATATAAGGTTGTGAATATTGGTACAGACAACATAGATGTAAGATTTACAAATGAACTTTCAATCTATGGTGAGGCAGGAAAGAAAGAGAAGAAGGCAGCCTCAATGCTCATCAGCTACCTGCTCAAACAGGGAGCGCAGGAGGCGGTTTTCCTTGGAACATCATATACGGATGGCGCAGACAGCCAGCTTGTAAACTTACAGGGACTTCCTCTAAACAAGGAAGCATTTGCAAATTATATAGATACGAACACAGAACTCAAAGTTTTGGAATCGTACACAGACAAATTGAGAGTCGAGTAGACACGGAAGGAGGAATAAGATGTCGGATAGATTGTGCATGGGATGTATGAAAAAATATAGTGATGCATATAATGCGTGTCCGTATTGTGGTTTCCCGGCGGACGCAGGCCCACAGGAACCATACCATCTTACTCCTGGAACGATAATAGGTGGTAAGTATATCGTGGGCAGAGCTGTCGGTTATGGCGGATTCTCTGTAACATATATCGGCTATGACTACAGTATAGAAAAGAGGGTGGCAATAAAGGAGTACCTTCCATCTGAATTTGCCACAAGATCACCTGGCACATCGACCGTGTCGATATTCAGCGGAGATAAGGCTGAGCAGTTTCACGGCGGCATAGAGAAATTCGTGGATGAGGCAAAGAGGCTTGCCAGATTCAGGGGTACTCCGGGTGTGACAGAGGTCTATGACGTGGTGATCGAGAATAACACGGCGTATATCGTGATGGAATTCCTTGAAGGAGAGACGCTAAAGAGATATCTGGAGCGTGAGGGTAGGATTGCGCCCGAGCGGGCGGTGTCCATGATGCTTCCTATCATAAGGACTCTGGAACAGGTTCACGCACAGGGACTTCTTCACAGAGATATATCACCGGACAACATATTCCTCACAAGCAGCGGTGAGGTCAAACTGATAGATTTCGGAGCTGCAAGACAGGCCACATCCACCAGCCACAGCAAGAGTCTGTCGGTCATAGTTACACCGGGATATGCACCGCCTGAGCAGTACAGAAGCCGTGGTGAGCAGGGATCGTGGACGGATGTGTACGGATGCGGAGCTGTTCTGTACAAGATGATCACAGGGATCACGCCTGAAGATTCCATGGACAGATCGACAAAGGATAATCTGGAGGATGTATCAAGATTCTCTCTGGATATTCCTGAGAATATAGAGAATGCAATCATGAATGCCTTAAACCTTGAGATAGAGGAAAGGACACCGGATATGCAGACTCTTTTCTACGAGCTCACAACACAGGACGAAGTAGCCCGTATAAAAGTAAAAAAGAAAAAGGTGGATTTCGGCCGCTGGCCGCTGTGGATGAAGATATCCGTGCCGGCAGCACTTGCCTGCGTAGCCATCCTTGGAACGCTCATAGCCACAGGTGTCATCAACTGGCGCAGGCTTATACCGAATTATCTGGCGAAGACCAGGGTGCCAAATGTGGTGAATCAGACCGTCGATGATGCGCAGAAGATTGCGGGAAATAAAAATCTGACGTTTCAGATAGTGGACAAAGTTGAATCGGACACTATACCAAAAGATATGGTGCTTGCCCAGAACATACCGGTAAACACCGAGGTTCAGGAGAAGATGATACTTGAGGTTGTCATATCAGCCGGTGCCGGCCAGGCATATATGCCCGATCTCACAGGATTTTCACAGGATGAGGCTGAAAAGCAGCTGAAGGAGCTTGGATTATTTGCAAAGACAGATACATCCGAGAGTGAGATACTTAAAGATTACGTGTGCGCCCAGGAATATGAGCCTGGACAGGCAGTGGACAAAGGTACTGAGGTCGGCATCACGATATCGACCGGTATGAGCAGTTACGATACAGGCAAGACCACAACTGTTCCGAAGTTCGTAGGAAGCAAATGGGATGATGCCAGAAGCACTGCCAAGAGCAAGAGCCTGTACATATACAAGACCTCGGCAGAAAACAGCGATACCGCTGAGAAGGACGAGGTGACAAAACAGGACACAAAGGAGAAGACGAGTGTAAATGCCGGAACACCTGTGGGTGTGGATGTGAGTCTTGGCGTGAATATGACACACGTTCCTGATGTGGTGTACAAGAAGCTCTCCGATGCAGAAAAGCTCATGAGTAAGAATAAGCTCAAGGTTGAACTTACATATGAGAACAGCACAGTGGTTGCAAAGGACAGGATCATATCACAGAGTATAGCATCAGGTGAAGAGGTCAAAGTCTGGACTACGGTTACTCTCCATGTGAGTCTCGGTGATGACAGTATAAAGGATGCTCCGAAATATGAGCAGCCGTCAGATCCTGACGATTACGTGGAGGCGGATGATACTGAAGAGAATCCGACCACAAGAGAGGAATATACAAAAGATCCGGATGCGACTACGGAAGCTCCAGACGAGGATCCATATGATCCGGGATATGACGATGGTTCGGATGATCCGCAGGATACTGAGAGTACAGAAAGTACAGAGAATCCGGGTAATGACTATAACTGGGATGATGATGCAGAGGATGGTATCGATATAACAGAGGTGCCATCTGTTATAGGAATGACATATAGTGAAGCAGTTGATGCGCTTACTGATGCTGGAATAGTCGTTGGACAGAAGATTCTTTGTTCACGGGCTGGGAGTCCGGATGGGGAGGTGCTTGAACAATCTATAGTTTCAGGTGCCCTTGTAGAAGTTGGAACAGAGATGAATCTTAGCGTATGCGATAACTCTACAATTACAAAGTACAGATACAGAGATGTAGTCGACTATTCCTACACAAGTTCTGAAAGTAGCTCGGCTCCATCCGGTTACAAGTATTACAAGACAGATACGAGTTATTCATACAGTGATTGGAGTGGCTGGTCTGACTGGGGACCAAACTATATAGCCGGAAGTGATACGTGCAATGTGGAAGCGCAGGATGGAGCTGTGTTTGGAGTATATGAGGATGCGAACAGAGGTGGCCATGATAAGAATATAGGTGGCTGTACAAGGTATGAGTATTACAGGCCGTGGAGCTGGGTTACGACGATGACAGAGCATGATGGAACGCCTTTCCATTGGAATGGAAGCACAACAGATCGACATTGGATTCCAGATTTAGGAAAGTATGTTTGTAGAAACGTGATGGGCTCAGGTGAGTGGACTTGGAAGGGAACCGTCTACCGCTGCCAGACCAGACAGAAGATAGAAAAAAAGACCTATTGGTACAGAAAACCTATATGGGGATCATGGTCAGGATGGAGTGAAAGTCCAGTATATCAGTCTGATACGCGGGAAGTTGAGATGGATATGCAATATGTATATCAGGGATATTAGAAATAACTGCGCATCCCATGATTTGATGGACTAAACAATGAAAACTATAAGGAGAACAAGCGATGGCAGAACGATTGTGCATGGGCTGTATGTCCAGAATTGACGATAGCCTGACTGTGTGTCCAGTCTGCGGATATGCCGTGAACACACCGCCTTGTGAGCCGTACCACCTGATGCCGGGAACAATACTTGGCGGCAAATACATAGTGGGAAAGGCTATAGGTTATGGCGGATTTTCAGTTACATACATAGGCTATGACTACAGCATTGAAAAGAAAATAGCGATAAAAGAATATCTGCCATCAGAATTTGCAACGAGGTCGGCTGGTGTATCTACGGTGTCGGTGTTCAGCGGAGACAGGCAGGAGCAGTTCAACGGCGGTATAAGCAAATTTGTGGATGAGGCCAGAAGACTTGCAAAGTTCAGGGGAACTCCGGGAGTCACGGATGTATATGATGTGCTTGAGGAAAACAACACGGCATACATAGTGATGGAATATCTGGATGGAGAGACGCTGAAGCAATACCTGGCGAGAGAGGGCAGGATAGAACCGTTAAAGGCGGTGGAGATGATGCTCCCTATAGTGAGGACTCTCAAGACCGTTCATGGTCAGGGACTTCTCCACAGAGATATAGCGCCGGACAACATATTTATCACCAGAAATGGCGATGTGAAACTGATAGATTTCGGAGCGGCGAGACAGGCCACATCGACGGATCACAGCAAGAGCCTGTCGGTCATAGTCAAGCCGGGATATGCACCACCTGAGCAGTATAGGAGCAGAGGTGATCAGGGCGCATGGACTGACGTGTATGGCTGCGGGGCCACTCTTTACAGGATGGTGACGGGGCAGACGCCGGAAGATTCGATGGACAGGGAGACTCAGGATACCCTTAAACCACCGTCCAGATTTGCTCCGGATATCACGGACAACATTGAAAATGCGATAATGAACGCCATGAGTCTTGAGATAAACGATAGAACTCCTGATATGGCGAGACTTGAATATGAGCTTACCACTGATGATGTGGTGGCAAGAAATAAGGTCACATCGAGACGAAGAGATTTCGGAAGGTGGCCGGCATGGCTCAAGGTGGTCATGTGTGCAGCGATTCTTGCAGTGTTGACGGTAGGTGTACTGCTTGCGACCAGAGTCATCAAATGGAACGTGAACGGCACGGACACAAGATCCATGACCAGAGTGCCAAATGTCATCAATCTCACGCAGTCTGATGCGGAGAAGATGATCGGCGATATGAATATGAATTTCAAGATCATGGACAAAAAAGAATCTACTGATATTCCAAAGGGATCAGTACTTTCCCAGAATATAAAAGGTGGAGTCGAAGTGCAGGAAGGCATGACTCTTGAGATCGTCATATCAGGCGGTGTGGGTCAGGTAGTGATGCCGGATGTGACAGGTATTTCAGGCGATTCTGCTGTGTCAGAACTTGAAAAAATGGGCCTGCATGTAAAACTTGATACTGTTGAAAGCGAGATAGCTCCGGATTATGTAGACAGTCAGAATATCAAGGCTGGAGATACTGTTGATAAAGGAACAGAGGTGGTGCTGAATGTATCATCCGGTAATCCTGCTTATGATAATTCAAAGACAACCACTGTCCCGAATGTAGCGAGGACAAGCTGGGATAATGCCAGAGAACTTGCCAGACAAAGAAATATATATATTTACAAAAGCGAAAGTGTCAGAAGCAAGACATTTGACAAGAATATCGTCATGAAACAGGATCTTAAAGCGGGAGAGAAAACCCAGGAGGGATTAAAGCTAGGAGTCAAAGTCTCCCTTGGATATGAGAAGGTTACTGTTCCGGATGTTGAGTACAAAGCAGCGGACGAGGCGGACACTCTGCTGACAAGCAGCGGCCTGAAGGTAAGCCATAGTTATGAGTACAGCGATACCGTTGCAAAGGATCATGTTATATCACAGAGCGTTGAGGCTGGCAAAGAGGTTGATCCGGACACAGAGATAAAACTTGTGATCAGCAACGGAAGTGAGAATGCAAAGGATGAACCTGCTTCCAGCAGCACGGAATCTACCACAGAATATACCACCGAGGCAACTTACACTGAGACCACGACAGAGATGTCCACAGCTAGTACAACTACGGAAGAACCGACCACAGAAGATTATACTCCGGAAGAGGATGACACATCGGAGCCTGAACCTACGACAGCCATCGTTCCAAGTACAGTTGGTTTCGGAGAGGATGAGGCCATTCGTATGATAAAGGATGCCGGCCTTACAGTTGGAAGTATACAGTACAGGTCATGCCCTGACCTATATTCCGGAACCGTTCTCGAACAGAGCGAGATAGAGTATACAGAGGTGGATATCGGAACGTCAGTTTCACTTATCGTATGTGATAACAGTAAGGTCACATATTACAGATTTAGAGACCTTGATGATGCTTCACCGGACGGCTGGACTGAGTGGAGTGAGTGGAGCGATATTTATCTGGAAGGACATGATGATAATGAGTCTAAGGAAGAATATCTGTGCAAGCCATATTATTAATGGCTTGTTCAAATAACAGAAGGGAGTAATGAGATGCGAAAATCGAAAGCAAAATCCAGAACCCAGGTCATAAATGGCGTGTCTGCGGACGGCGGTGCCATCATAGGCGTCCGGGGATATCTGCAGGGCAGGATCATTGAGCTTCGGGACAATGTTCCGTGTACCATAGGCAGAGATCCGCAGATGTGTGATCTGGTTATCATGAACGAGAATGTGAGCCGTGTCCACTGCCGCATATATTTTGATCCTAACATGAAAATGTACGTGGTAAATGACAATTCGACAAATGGCGTTCTCATACAGAACGGCCAGTGGACTCACAGAGGAGACACCGTGGCTGTGCCGAGAGGGACACACATAGCCATAGGAACCCAGAGTGATGAGATATTGCTGCGATAAGTATATAGATATGGAGATGGGATATGAAGATGAGAGATAAGAAAAAGAAAAAGGTGAACAGGATAGTAAAAGCCGGACTTGCACTTCTGTGTGCCGGCGCACTTCTTGGCGGTGCTCTGCTTTATGGCGGAAGTGTGCGGGTGAAGGCTGAAGATGATGTATATTATGCGTCAGAGGATGTTAAACAAATATGTACTAATTCTGAGGATGGAGATACATACGTAGTATACGAAAAAAAAGATGAATATAAGTTAGAGAGTAATAAGGAAGAACTTGCTATATCTGGCTATGCAGATGATTTGAAAACTAATGTGTATATCATATGGGACACAAGAAAAGATGAGCAGGATCAGATGGCGGAATATGATGAAATAGAAAATCAAAAAGACTTTATTGGTGATTTTGCAAATGAGTGTTCTAATTTAGTAGATTGGGCGGGCAATGTCAATATTTGGGGTTGTAAGATACCATTGCAGACAAGTGATATAGAGTTTAAAAAAATCAACAATATGTTGAACGATAATCAGGCAGCCACTAATGATAACCAATCATATCCTTTACAGGATACTGTTACTAAATTAGCAACTGACGACAAATACGAATGGAGTCTTAAGAAGGAAGAGTGCAATATAGTTGTAGTCATGACTCCATATGTTGGTGATAATGACTGTGACTATTCTAGTTTAACTGATGCGGCGATTGTTTATAAAGTTAATATGAAAAGCAATGACGATGACGAGAAAGATGGCATCATTCCATATATAAATTGGAAAGAGGAATTGGTAACGAAAATTAGCGGCCTGTCATGTGTGAAAGTTACAAACGATAATGCGGATGATGTAACAAAAGACGATTTTGTTTGGAAAAAAGAATCAGAAGGAGATAAATATAGAGTTGCTTCAAAAATAGAGCAAGATGGTGCATACATTT
Organism: uncultured Coprococcus sp.; assembly: GCA_934270935.1. GTDB lineage: Bacteria > Bacillota > Clostridia > Lachnospirales > Lachnospiraceae > Coprococcus. The sequence goes on from CAKQQK010000056.1 coordinate 7,250, forward strand.
ATATTACGGCAGACGACGACTCTGAATCGTATGGTGTAAAAGCGATAGACGAAGATATAAGTATAGAGAATGTATCTTATGAAGGTGATAAAAATACTACTAAATGGAAAGTAAATGGTAATTATAAGCTAAAGGGCGATCAGGATAGTGATGATGATTGTATCAAAATCAAAATTAATAATGACGATTATACTACAGAACTAATAGAAGATAATGGTTTAACATACAGCATTAGCGGTACAGAAATTAAAGGCGGAGAAGCATATATTTATATTGAGGCAAGTGATGGAGAAATCCCAGGGACAGTAGATGCGATAATTAGTGACAATGGTGATAAAGAAAGTTTAAAGCAAGATACAGAATATGAAAATGAAGCAAACATCACCTGCTGGATACTTTCTGGGTCATACGAAGAAACGGAAGATTCAGAAGATAGTATTCAAATAGAAGTTGATGGAGTCCAGATAGGACCTGTAAATTTAAAAATCAAGAACGATGACGGAACTGTATGTATAGAGCATATAACATCAACAGATGAAGAAAGTTATATATTCTTTTCAAATAAAGATGCTGTGGATGGCAACTATAAGTCGGATAGAAATAGCTCTCTATATAACGAGAAATTAAGATTGACAGATTCTGACGCAGAACCTAAGGAGGACGAAATCACATACAATATTGTATGGGATTTGGGCGCAGAGAGCTATTCCGAAGGAACTCCTGATTTTGATACGATATCAAGTGAAGTAGAAGAGTTATCTAACAATGTAGGAAAAAATAAAGTTAATATTATTGATTGCAATGGAGATAAAATAGATCTCTCTGGTGATGATACACAGAAATTAGAACCTGACGGTGACAGAAAATTAACAAAAGAAAAATTTGAAAAAATTTTAAGTGACTCAGGTAGTCCAAAAGATGCGTATATAGTTTTAACAGATGTTGATGGCGCAACAGAGGTAAAAGATACAATTAGTAAGGATACAGATAAACTTGTTTATTGGATAAATATTGGAGATCCGGAAAAGGCAAATACTGAAAAAGCGATTATCCCAACAGCAATTACTGATGATGAAGAGAATGGTATTAGTAAATGGGATAATGCGAAAAACTTGATAAAGAGTTCGATCGTTTTCAAATTTGCAGGAATTCGGCTTACCACAGATGAAAATGGTGATTCAACAACTCCTGTATCAATAACAGTTGATAGCGTACAGATAACAAATGTAAATATTTATGAGGTTGATGATAATAAAAACATAATAGACAAAATTTGGTCAAAACTGAGGTTGTGGCAGAAGATATTGATTAGTGCCGGAGCTGCTGTAGTCGTTATATTGATTGTCATTATGATTATTGTTTCAACTCGAAGAAAAAAGGCAAGAAAGAGAAGAAAAGCAGCCGGTGGCATCCCTCACGGCTCACCATCCTCAAGCCCTGACGTTCAGCTCAGAAGCGGAGTAAGTCCTACAGCACAGACGAATGTACTTGCAAGACGAGCTGGTGAGCAGAATATGCAGGGAATGCAGAATACGGTTCCTGCTAACAATACCAAGCAGATCCAGATTCAGATCATAGGACGTAATCCGAAGATCATAAATACTTATATAAATGGAAGTATATTCGTTGGAAGAGCGAATACCTGTGATGTATTTATAAACGATGCAACCATATCACGTCAGCATTTTGCTCTGGAGTGTGTAAATGGTGAAGTGTTCATACAGCCACTTGTTGCTACCAATGGAACAAAGCTGAATGGACAGCGAATAAATGATAAACATCCATTATATCCAAATGACAGGATACAGATTGGAACAATAGGAATAGTTGTGAGGTGGTGATAGAAGATGATAGATAAAGATAATGCGTTGGCTGAGGGCTTGTATCTCAGAGAAAGATATGTAATAAAAGGCATTCTGGGACGTGGTGGATTTGGATTCACGTATGAGGCATATGATGAAGCTGAGGGTAAGAAATGTGCCATAAAAGAGTATTTTCCAAAGGATGCAGCTATGCGTCTTCCAGATAAAAGAACTCTTTACCAGATGTCAGATGCGGCTGAAGCAAATTACAGAGATGGAATGATAAGATTCAATGAAGAAGCACAGGTGCTTTGGAAGCTTCAGGGTGTGCAGTCTGTGGTATCTGTATATGACTATTTTAACGAGAATAATACGTGTTATTTCGTTATGGATTTCATAGACGGAGTTACACTCAAGCAGCTAGTAAAGGAAAATGGTAAGTTGGATTACAACGTGGTAAAGGCCATATTCTTCGATGTAGGTACTGGACTTATACAGGTACACAGCATGGGCGTATTCCACAGAGATATCAAGCCGGACAATATCATGCTGGAGGCTGCTACAGGAAAGGCAAAGATAATTGATTTTGGAAATGCTGAAAATATTAAGCGAGAATCTGGACAAGAACATTATCGGATGCTCACAGAATATTTTGCACCGCCTGAGCAGTATAAGGCTGATTCTGAACAGGGAACATTTACAGATGTATATGCTTTTGCCAGCACTATATTCTATGCTTTGACGGGCAATTATCTGCCAAAGCCACAGGACAGATATGAATCAGGGGAGAACATAAATCTTGAACAGGTGGGATTCCCTAAGAATGTATCCGATGCTTTGAATAAGGCTTTGAAACTCGATTACAAGGAGAGAACACAGACAATATATGAGCTTTTGATTGAGCTTAATTGGTTTGCTGGCAGTGATACGATAGATATAGGTGGGGGAATCAAAGGGCCAGGTGAAAAGGATAGAGGAGACAAAGACTGGAAAGGACCATATTTGGACGATAAAGAAAAAGGCGGTCAGAAAAAAGGACCAGAAATAATTGAGGAGCCTCCTAGGCTAACTCCACCACCACCACCAAGACACCCTCACCCATACATAGTCATCGTGACAGGAGATAACGCTGGAACGACAGTTGATATCCCGTTGGATAGAGGCCTGGTTGTTGGCCGGACAAGGAATTATGCCCAGGTCATATTTGAGCAGGATGAGTTCATCAGCAAGAAACACTGCGAAGTTTACTATGACAGCATAGAGGATGCACTTTACGTTACTGATTATTCAACAAATGGTACATGGGTGAATGGCTACAGGCTGAACCGCAATCAGGTGTATGCAGTTGAAAAGGGAAGTATGGTAGTTTTAGCTAATCAAAAATGTTCATTTAAGGTAGGTGTTACATATCAATGAGAGAAGAAGCAGCAAGACAGAATGAGATAGTGACCATAAGGCTGACAGAGGATGTCAACTGGGATGCTATAGACAGAACACGAAATGTTCCGCACATGGAGGTTGGCTACTCAACAATCATAGGAACCAGAAGCTACCAGCAGGATGCTCTGTTTGTAAAACAGTATGATGGGGATGTGACACTGGCCGTTGTCTGTGATGGAATGGGCGGACTGAACGGCGGAGAGATCGCCAGCAATACAGCGGTGAAGATGCTTGTGGAAGATTTCAATCAGGTTGGAGATTTTTCCAATGTTCCACAGTTTCTTGAGAGTGAGGCTGTAAAGCTCGATGGGTGTGTTGCTGATCTTGAGGATGAGCAGGGCAATGCACTAGGTGGTGGATGTACCATAGTCTGCGTTGTGACCAAGGGAAACCAGATGTACTTCCTGTCAGTTGGCGACAGCCGTATATATGTTGTCAGAGACAGCAATATACAGGCTGTGAACAGAGATCACAATTTCAGACTCCAGCTTGACACTATGCTCCGTGAAGGTCAGATCACACAGGATGAGTATAGACAGCAGGAGGATCAGGCGGAGGCACTTATCAGTTTCCTCGGAATAGGAAATGTGTCTCTCATAGATCACAACACAGAGCCGCTCATGCTCTGTGAGAACGATCTGATCATCTTGTGCAGTGATGGATTGTACAAGAGACTTAGCAATGAGGCCATTCTCGATATAGTTGATGACAATCAGAACAGTATGCAGAATATTGCCGAGAGACTTAATCATGTGGTTATGCAGCTGACACAGAGAAATCAGGATAACACGTCTATTATTCTGCTGAAGTATGGCAGATAATAAGCAGCCGGCACAAGCCGATGCTGTATATATAAAAAAATAACAGGAGGATGAAAATTATGAATTTAACAAGGTGTGCAAAAGGGCATTACTATGATATGGACAAGTTTTCAACCTGTCCTCACTGCTCTAATGTAAGCGAAGGAATGGGTGAGACTGTGAGATATACTCAGCCGGCACCTGGAATGGGCCCTGGAGCAGGTGCTCCTATGGTGAATCCGGGCGCTCCTATGATGAATGCAAGTATGAAAATGGGTCCTTCATTCGGAACTCCGGGAGCAAATGGAGATACTCCGACAGTTGGATTTACTGAGCCAGCACCTGATATCAAAAGTATTATTGACAAGGCTAGGAATGGTGGTGGTTCAGATGAAGGAGAGGATTCCTCAACAATCGCATTTGGCAATATAAATGCAAAGACAGATGTAGTTGGCTGGGTCGTAATCATTGATGGAGATGACAAGGGCAAGAGTTTCAACCTCAAGACAGGAAGAAACTTCATTGGAAGAAATGCAAGTCAGGATGTAGTTCTGGCTAAGGATAAGGCTGTATCAAGAGAGAAGCATGCGATCATCGTATACGAGCCAAGACAGAGAAAGTTCCTCGTTCAGCCGGGTGATTCAAGAGGTCTTTTCTATGTAAATGACAATGTTGTCCTTGGATCAGAGGAGCTCAAGCCATATGATGTCATCCTTGTAGGTAAGACACAGCTTGCATTTATCCCATTCTGCGGCGAAAAGTTCAGTTGGGAAAATGGAATAGAGAAGGGAGAGTAGGAATATGTCATACACAGGAAAAATTAATTTCGTTCGAGGCGAATTACAGGGCAGCAGCATAGATCTGCAGCCGGGCAAACAGCAGGTACTTGGTAGAAATGGTGCAAACTGCAACATCTTCTTCCAGTCAGACAGAGTCAGCAGAGTTCATTGTGCAATATCATTCAACGAGAGCACAGGACGTCTGACACTGCTCAACTATTCAACATCGGGAACTACTGTAAATGGAAGAGAGCTGGGACCACAGCAGACAGTAGAACTTGACAATGGTGCAAAGGTAAGACTTGGTCATTCAGACAATGAGTTCACATTTACAGCTCAGCAGCAGAACACCACAGTCAACGTTCCTAAGAAGTCTGGAATCATCAGCAAGCTCAGAAGAAACTATGCTGCAAGGGCAGACAGAGGCGCAACTATATTCGAGGATTTCTGGGTTGACGATGACGAGAAGGAGATCGCAACTCTTGGAAATGACAGAGTGCTCAACTACTTCACAGGTAACGGTATTCTGAAGAACAGAGCAGTTCTTACAAATAAGAGACTGTACATAAATGAGCATCACGGTATTCTGTCATATTCATACAAGAGATATATAGTAGAGGTTGATGAGATCACATCAACATCAATCATGAAGAGAAATCCTATCTGGAGTCTTGTCATGGCAGGACTTTGGCTGATATTGGGAATCGTCATGGCAGCAGTGCTTAATATCTTTGCAATGTTCCTTGTAGGTTTTGCTATTGCACTTGGACAGGTATTTGCTTATCTGAAGATGTGGGGAAGCTGGTTCGTTGTGTACTTCCCAGGTGGATGGTTACAGTTCAGCCTCAAGAATTACTCTCTGTATCAGACCGTTGAGTTCCAGAGGGCAATAAGTGCTCTCAAGTCTCAGGAAAAGAGATATGCGGATTCATAAAGAAATCACATACTAAAGATACAGGAGGAAGATTATGGCGAATAATAACGCAAAGATCAGGTTTGTATCCGGTGAATATGCAGGTGCGGAGATAGAGCTTACTCCGTTTACTGATGTGACACTTGGAAGAAATCCTGAGATGGCAAATTTCGTGTTTAACAGCGAGGGCGTCAGCAGAAGACACTGTATTATACAGTACAATCCGAATGACAGACGTTTTCGCGTGACAGATCTTTCGTCTTCTGGAACAATCGTGAACAATGTAAAGAAGATGGAGAGGGGAACTGTAGAATACTTAAGTGCAGGTGATACCCTTAAGATAGGTCACTCCAACAATGTGGTTCAGCTTATGGCTCCGCCGAGATTAGACAATACAGGTGTGAGGGTGACCCCGGGAGTGTCTGGTGGAAATGGTGACAGTAGCGGTATGGGTGAGACCGGAGTCCTTGGCCCACAGGGCAGAGTCACAGTCAAGATGAATCCGGGTATAGGAATGAGTTCGGGTAATCAGACATATCCGCTATATACAAATCAGGGCGGTGGTTATTCTAATATGGGTAATCCGCAGCAGACACCATGGGGCAACAACAATCTGAAGAGTGGAGAATCACAGTCTGATGTAGTTGGAATAATTGGTGCAGCTTTATCTGCGGTGGCAATTTTGATCGCAATCATAATTCTGATATATGCTGCAAACTTCAAATTGGAAGTCCTTGGATACTCGGTAGGAATGGGATTTAAGCTTGGATGTGCATATTTTATCAGTACAAAGCTGATGCTGTGGATACTCTGGGTAATTCTGACTATAGCTGGAACAGTTCTGGGAATTGTATTCCTTATACAGATTTCAGGTAAATCTGGCAGACCTACATGGATGGGTATTCTGGCAATAGTAGGTGGAGTATTGGCTTTGATAGCTGCGTTGATTGTTCTGTTCTCCTCCTTTAGTGCGGCTGCGGATTTGATAAATATGGTGTCGTGGTAAGAAGTTGATTACGGTTAAGGAGATAGAATATGAATATGTTATCTATGTATTTGTCTTTTGACTCACTTGTTGACCAGGCAGTACAGGGAATACTTTATTATATGGCACTTACCATATTTGGTATTGCTGTGCTTGTGTTTGGCCTTAAAAAGTTTGTCAGAGGTCCCAGAAATCATACAAATGCGACAGGTATAATTGCACTTATTTTTTCCGCTTTAGATTTGATTTTGGCAGTTATACTGGTATGTATGGCGGGTGGTGGACATTATAAGGTGAAATGTCTGATATTTGCAGTCCAATATCTGCCACTATTGATTATTATAGCTTCAGTAGCTGTATTGGCAATCATTTTGGCAATTGTGTATCTTGTCATGATGCGCAATGAGTCAAACAGACCGAAGTGGCTGGGTGCTTGCAGCATTCAGCTGGCAGTAGCTGCATTGCTTATTGTAGGATTTATATATTTCAGTGCGCTCACGGTTTCTCCGGATGAAGCGATGGAATATGGTACTTATATAGGAAATGAGATGTTAAATTTCTGGGGAAATTAAATAAAAACAGGCGGTGTCTGTTTGATGTGAAACCTGATGAGATTTCGGGAGGGACATCTCAGATACCGCCTTTTGTATTAAAAAGCAGGGAGAGCTGATGTTCAAGATAGGAGAGGATTTTAATGAGAAAAAATAAGATAAGGATGGCGTCCGGATTGATAGTAACTGCTGCGCTTGTGGCAGGATTGATCGGGTGCATGAGTCTGGAGGACAAATATAATATATACCAGACAGCAAAGCACGATATATTGACACAGAATGGATGGTATCCATATCAGGGAGACGACTCTTATGGCAAAGATACGTCGGAGGATAAACCTGTTGCTTCGGACACAGAGGAGCCACGGACAACAGAAGATATAGCCGGTGTTGATTCGGAAGAAAGAACAGAAGATACTACAGAACATAGGACAGAAGATAATACACAGGAGAGTGGCTCAGGTGACGCTGTGGAGGAGATATATGCCAGCGACCTGAGATACAAAGCTGGTCTGTATCACACGAACAGAACAGCGTGGACAGCTCCATCGGTGTGTAATGATATATATGATGTTGCAAATGCTATTGACAGCTATGTGCTTGCGGGATGCCGTGATAACCTGAAACTTTATATAAATGGCATACCTGGTAGCGATATCGAGAATATGAATCAGTATATGACACAATCATTTGGCTGGGGAGACCGGTATCTGAGCGCCAGAGATTCGGGTGGAGATTATATAGCTGTTGATCTCAAATATGAAGATAGTTATTACGTGTATATGTACATAGTCTATGGGGTTCCTATACCGGAAGATAACTCCAGAGCACTTGCGATATATGATTTACTTCAGAAGATCTATGATAGTGTCGATTTGACAAAGCTTGATGATTTTTATACAGAACTGCTTTACCACGATATTGTGACTTATGCAGGGGAATACAATGATGCAGCGGCGGCGTCGATAGTCAATGGACAGGCGACAACAGAAGCCTATGGAAATGCATTTACCGTATATGGAACTTTGATTGAACAAAGCTGTGTATGCGAAGGATATGCAAGAACTCTGGATCTGTTGTTTAGATTGTCTGGTATGGGGGCGTACTACGCCACAGGATATGGCAAGGATAATGACAGTGACACATTCCAGAATGCAAATGACGATAATGGCCATGCATGGAACATCGTGTCCGTGGACGGACAGTGGTATCAGCTCGATGCGACATGGGATGACGATGATGAAGCGAAAAGTTTGCTTGGAATAGAAAATTACTATATGTATTTTAATGTTTCAGATGAAGTGGCAGGAGCTCAGAGAACATGGGATACAAACCTATACCCACGGTGTGACTCTATGGACATGAATTTTTATAATGCTGCTGGAAAGTATATGAGTTCACATTCCGAGTTTGAGAGTTATTTGAACAATGATTCTGGTGAAGAAGCCGTCTATGATATTGCAGTGGCAGATTATAGTGACAGCACATACACTGACAGCGATATTTTGCTTGAAGACCAGATTACCGATGATTACACTGTGCTGTTTGTGAATAGGTAATGGAATACACCGTCTGGTGAGACAAGCTGAGGGGAGGTAATGGCATGCACGACGCAAACATAAAGAGATACTGTGCTGATTCGGTTCAGCTTTGGACGGGAGGATCCAGAGGATTACTTACCAGGGAATCTGCTTCCCGGGTAAAAGTGATCACGGAAAATCATATAAGTTCACAGAGACAGGGATATATCTGTTCTGACAATATTCATGTACTGCATGACAACCCATTTGATGTGGCAAAAAGACATATAGGAAGTGGGAAGACTGCTGTGGTGCATTTTCTTGATCCAAAGGATATAAGTGGAGGATGTATGGCAGGGCGCGCTTCGAGACAGGCGGTGATGTGTGCCAGAAGCAATATGTATCCGTGTATGGATTCTGCTAAGGTGCGTGAAGGATTTGTCACATATAGTAAATATCAGTTTCATTCATATGACAGTGACCGGCTGGTCTATATTCCGGCAGTGGCTGTGTATAGGGATGCGATGCTGAACGTCATGCAGGAAAAAGACTGGTTTTCTGTGGATATGATAGCTGCGCCGGTTCCATATATGCCGGGAGCCCAATCCGGCGAGGTTTATTTCAATGCAAAGGTTCTCATGGCGGTGTATAAAAGCCGTTTTAAGAACATATTTGAGGCTGCACTTTCAGAATCCGTCAACAATATAATATTTGATGATATGGGATGTGATGAGAATATGTGTCCGCCGGCGCTCATAGCTATAGCACTCAGAGAGGCTATAAAGGAGGGCGGCTATGCCGGAATGTTCTGGCAGATCATATGTGCTGTTGACGAGCCATACAGTTATTTGACTTATATTATATTTGCTGGGAGGTGATTCTTGATGAGGACTTTTTATAGACTTATAATGGGTGGTTCTCTGATTTTGATGGTGTCAACAATAACAGGCTGTCAATTCACAGATCTGCCGATTCTAAAAAGCAGCGAGGAAACAACGAATCCATACACATATACGAAGGGCATTACAAGTGATAATGGAATATCCGAGATTACCGAAGATATAACATCAAACGATACGACAGAAACAACTGAAGCAACAGAGTTGACTGAGACTGTGGAAACTACAACTGAGATAACAACAGAAGCGGCTACGGATAATGTAGTCCAGTCAGAGATCTCATCTGGTGGCAGTCAGGCTGCTCCGTGGTTTGATGACAGCAAATCCCAGATGGTTCAGGCTGTACGCGGCAATACATTCTATGTGCCAGCAGGATTTGAAAAAGTAGATCAGAGGCCGACGTCAGGATATCTGTATAAGTACTACAATGATAAGCTCGATATGACGATAAGCGTGTGGGATACAACGATTTATTACTTACCATATGACAATGGAGATGATTTCCTTGACAGCAATATCACGATGTACAACGGCTATGAGAATTATTCTGTCACCTATAGTAAGCGTGGCGATGACTATGTCGTTGTAACCGGATATGATGCATGGGGCAAAGTTTACTATGACATGTTTACCATGCAGGGAGAAGGAAAGGATCTTGTGTTTGAGGTTAAATTTGAATATGGCACAGAGCACAAAGACGAGTGCGATGAGTTAGTTACAAAATTTCTTGATAATATAAGTTATTCAAAGTGATAAGGAGGACGAACAAATGAAAAAGAAAATATTGACTGTTATGACAATTACAGGGTTAAGCGCATTGATGCTTACAGGATGTAGCGGGCTGAGTACGCAGAGTAAGGAAGACTGGTTTAAATCAGAAGTCGGTGGAGACGCTACAAAAGAATCAACCACAGAGAGCTCTGATAAGAAGCTGCAATTTGACTGGTTGAATGATGATACTACAGAGGACTCAAAGGATAGTAGTGATACTACAGAAGCAGACACAACAGAGGAGGAGACAGAAGCTGCAAATCAGGCGTCAGATACGAGTATAGAAGAGCAGGTGTTACTTGATAAGGATGGTGTGAAGATCACGGCGCAGGGGTTCTCTCGAAGTGAATATGATGAGGATCAGATACAGGTTATTGTAGAAAATAACACAGATAAGGACCTGACCATTGGAAGTGAGAAGGTTGCTATCAATGGATACATGGATTGGGCATTCTGGGGTGAAGAAGTCGCTGCCGGTAAGAAATGCAATTCGTATATAACACTTACTGATGATACGACCAAGATTGCAGGTATAACGAACATAGGAACGGTAGAATTCTATTTCTGGGCTGAGGAAAAAGACAGCTATGATAGTATTTTCAGCAATGAATATTATAAGCTGGAGACATCCCAGGCTGGCAAGGAAGTAGATGCAAATACAGATAAGAAGGAGCTCTATAACAGCGAAGGAATCCGCATCACGGCTCTTGGGAATAAGACTGATGATAACGGTAAAACAGAGTTATATTTCTGTCTGGAGAATAACACGGGTAAGGATGTGAGTGTGGATATAGAGGATATGTCTATAGATGGACTGATGATCACCCCGTATATGTACCTTACTGTACTTGATGGCAAAAAAGGTATAGGTAAAATTGAGCTTTACGAGGATGATCTGAAGGAAAGTGGAGTTACCGAGATTAAGAATGTTGAATTCAAACTGACTCTTAATGATAATGAAAGTTATGATGATATCATGACTACAGATA
>CAKQQK010000057.1:0-18321 GCA_934270935.1 uncultured Coprococcus sp.
GTATTTCCTCGCCACCGTCTCGAAGTCCTCCGGCGTCTTGTATCCCCAGCGGCTCTGTCCAAATCCAAATGCAAACTTTGGCGGGATATAACTTCTTCCGATCATCTTCCTGAACTGCTTCGTGATATCATAAGGGCTGTCACCTGTTATCACATAGAGATCCAGATCTGCGCTGTCGCAGAAAATGTGCAGCTCATCGCACTTCGTATATCCCACGTCAAATGTGATCGTGGATGGATAGTCAAAATACAGGCCAAATGTCTGCGCTCCTGAAACTATAATAAAGTTGTGTGATGCATACAGTGAGTATACATCCTCGTGATGATGCGGAATGTCTGTGTTGTTGCTTATGTACTTGTAGCCCCTCTTGTTGATTCCTCTGTTAGCCTCGCCGAGACCGTATACTATATCACTGTCCTCAAGACCAAATGTATACGAAAATCCGGCTGTTAAGTCTATATTGCCGTGTTCTGGCTGTCCTTTTTCTGCTGCGATATCTACCACTACTGATTCTGTCTGGAAAGGCTTTCCGTAAGTATACTTCTTTATCATGCTGTCACCTCTATTTATTTTATTCTTTTTATTTGTCTTAATTTTTCGTGACTTACTTGTCACTTTATATTTTATGAAATTTACTTGTCGCAATCTCTGATGTACGTATCAGCCTGTCATGTATATTATTATGTCTACATATTACGATATCTTCACTCATCATATCCGCCATCTCATGTGGCATCTCATATGGCATCCCCGGCTTTGCTGGCATCCTCTATGCATCTCTCTTCTTTCTTCTGTATCTTTTTTTCTTCCTCCTGACTGTCTTGCCACGCTTTGCCGCCTGTGCCTTTCTAAACTCCTGTATCTGCTCGATCATGGCCGCATAGTCCCTCTCGAACAGGATATCACTGATCTCATGATGCACTATCTCCGCCGGAAGCCTGTCCACTATAAGTGTCCTGACAAAATCTTTGCTCTTGCCCTTATACATCGGAAGGCTGTAGGTCTCCTGAATCTGGGAAAGCTCCGGTCTCCAAAGTACACGGATCGTGCGAAGCAAATCAGCCTTCGGATTTGGCTGCATTTCCCTTACCACATAGAAATCGATCTTGTTAGTCAGCTTGTCTGACACTCCATCCTCCAGGCCTTCTGTATCTGGCTTGCTGCCTGTATCCGACTTGTTGCCTGCAGCCGGCTTGCTGCCTGTAGCCGGCTTGCTGCCTGTAGCCGGCTTGCTTCCTATAGCTGCCTCGATACCTGTAACATATTCTTCAACAGATATGATTCCCCAGTAGTCCGGCACATGCTCTGCCACATGACTTGCATGTCTACTTCCAACAACCACGATATTCTCGTCAAAATACAGATCATAGTCAGCTACCTGTCTCTCCAGACGGGTATATGTATCCGCATCACTTTTTATCTCGATCCCCACTATCTTGTCCGGAATGACCATTACGACATCCGCACGGGAGTTGCCAACAGTCTTCTCCTCCAGGATCCGAACCTTACCATATCTCTCCTCAAGGAATTCAAATAATGGTTCACGTATATCTTTATCTAATAACATTTTTACCTCTGAATATTTATTCTCATTCACTTCATCATGAATATTTATATTTACTTTATTTTACTTACTCTATACGATTCACTCTATACGATTTATTCTATTTACTCTTTCTATTTACTTTATAATGTAATGCTCTTCACTTTTCAAATGTTATTGCAAACAAATTTATCTCGGGTACTGTTTTATATTACATTCTAAAGTACCATTAATTCAATTGGCTTAAGTAGGCTGCATATGTCTTTTTGTGCAATGTACAAAAACAGGGCGGTAAGCTCTTAAGTAAGCCTACCGCCCTGTTTTTCTGTCAGCCTTTATTCACAAGCTCTGTGAACTTCTTAAGTGCATCCTGTGCCTCCGGCGAAATATTCCTTGGCACTGCAATTCTCACTGTCACGTAGTGATCGCCGTGAGTGTTGCCGCCTCTGGCCTGTACCCCTTTGCCACGAAGCCTTATCTTGCTTCCCGACTGTGTACCCGGTGCTATCTTGCACTTCACATCACCAAACATGGTATGGACAAGTATCTCTCCTCCGAGAACTGCCACATCAAATGGCACAAGCGCTGTGGTATATATATCCAGTCCTTTACGCTCATAACCTGCCTTGTCTCTGACATTTACCTGAAGGAGCATATCTCCCGGCTGTCCTTTGCCGGTTCCAGGATATCCCTTGCCAGCAAGCCGGAGCACTCCGCCATTGTCTATTCCCGCTGGTATATGAACTGTAAGCTGTGAACTTCCACCTCGGCCATCGTTAAACGACAGGGTCTTGTCACATCCGTATACTGCATCATCAAAATCTATGGTGACGCTTGCCTCCATATCTCTTCCTCTGGCATTGAAGCTTCCCTGACTGAATCCGCCAAAGCCGCCCCTCTGCGAACGTCCACCGCCGCCAAAGAACGAACCAAATATATCGCCAAACATATCACCGAAGTCTCCACCCTCAAAGTGGAAGCCTCCGCCGCCAAATGGATCTCCTCCCGCAGCTCCACCGGAGCCATCAAAAGCAGCCATTCCAAACTGATCATACATCTTCCTCTTCTCAGCGTCAGACAGTACCGCATAAGCCTCCGAAGCCTCTTTGAACTTCTCCGCTGCTGTCGCATCGCCAGGATTCGTGTCCGGGTGGTATTTCTTCGCCAGGGTTCTATATGCTCTTTTTATCTCAGCGTCTGTGGCTGTCTTTGATACGCCGAGAACTTCATAATAATCTCTTTTTGAAGCCATTATTCCTACCTCCCGATAAGCCTATGTATAGTTTAACACTATCTGTCAAGTGATTCCACATTTTTAGCATTAAAATGCATACATAAAATCTAGGGAATTTTAGACATTTTTTAACTAATAACCTTTTGCTGTCGGCTTCCTTGTTCCTTCGATCAATATTGTCAAATGGCAATAATAGCACTTCCACCCATGTCGGTTTCATCTTTGCTGTCCCCCACATTTTATAACATACTGTTTTTATCTTTTTGAAATAGTTAATACCTTTTCGATACAACTTTTTATCTTTTTTGTCTTTATTTCCATAAAAGCTACAATAAATTCATTTATTTTATCTTTTGCTCGTTTTTTTTCAAAAAGGTGAAAATTTTATGCACTTTTCTCTCAGAAAACCCAAATAAGTGCAAGCCAATGCAGCCAGCGCAGCCAGCCCAAATCCTCACCACAATGACAAGTGCCAGCCAGCGCAGCCACAGCAAATATCTCACGCAACTCTAAGTGCGAACGACGGCAAGCACATAAATATCCAACGCAACACCAACTACAAATCCGCACAGTCGCCGCAAAACCTCCCGAAACACCAAGCAAAAGCTCTCCCCCAAAAAAATCCCTATAAAAAGCACTAAAAAAGCACCCCCGCCGATGATCTCATCAGTGGGGATGCCTTCGTATGGCTAATACTATATATGTTATATACATAACATGCTACGCCCTTGCAGCATCCATGCACAACATTCTATATCCTTTATACAATCTATATAATCAAACAAAATGATTACTGTATCAAGTATACCTGCCTTACTGCTTTACATTGAAAGCCTTGATTCCTGGATATACTGCGCAGTCGCCAAGCTGCTCTTCGATTCTGAGGAGCTGGTTGTACTTTGCGACTCTCTCTGATCTTGAAGGAGCACCTGTCTTGATCTGGCATGTGTTGAGTGCTACTGCGAGATCTGCGATAGTTGTATCTGCTGTCTCACCTGATCTGTGTGATGAAATTGCTGTGTATCCAGCCTTATGAGCCATCTTGATAGCCTCAAGTGTCTCTGATACTGAACCTATCTGGTTGAGCTTGATAAGGATACAGTTTGCGCATCCCATCTCGATACCCTTTGCAAGTCTCTCTGTATTTGTAACGAACAGATCATCACCAACAAGCTGAACCTTGTCACCAAGTCTTGCTGTGAGCTTCTGCCATCCTTCCCAATCCTCCTCATCGAGACCATCCTCGATCGAGATGATAGGATATTTCTCAACTAGCTTTGCCCAGTGCTCGATGAGCTGCTCTGCTGTGTACTCTGTTCCAGCCTTTGGAAGCTTGTACCAGCCCTTGCCCTTCTCGCTCTTCCACTCTGACGAAGCAGCATCCATAGCGATCTTGAAGTCCTTACCTGGCTCATATCCAGCCTTCTTTACAGCCTCGAGAATTGTCTCGATAGCCTCCTCGTCAGACTTAAGTGCCGGAGCAAATCCACCCTCATCACCTACTGATGTAGCAAGACCTCTCTCCTTGAGGATTCCTGCAAGTGCATGGAATACCTCTGCACACCATCTCAGACACTCCTTGAATGATGGAGCACCAACTGGCATGATCATGAACTCCTGAACGTCAAGTCCTGATGACAGAGCATGACATCCACCGTTTACAATGTTCATCATTGGAACCGGAAGCTTGTTTCCTGAGATTCCGCCGAGGAATCTGTAAAGAGGAATGTCAAGTGAGATTGAAGCTGCTCTTGCTGCTGCGATTGAAACTGCAAGAATCGCATTTGCGCCAAGGTTTGACTTGTCCTTTGTTCCATCTGCCTTGATCATTGCTGCATCTACTGCATATATATCAGACGCATCCATTCCTGTGAGTACGTCATTGATTGTTGTATTTATATTCTCTACTGCCTTCTGGACACCCTTGCCGAGGTATCTTGACTTGTCTCCGTCACGAAGCTCAAGTGCCTCAAACTCACCTGTAGAAGCTCCACTTGGTGCAGCGCCACGGCCTACTGTTCCATCTGCCAGATACACCTCTGCCTCAACTGTTGGATTTCCTCTTGAATCAAGGATTTCTCTTCCTATTACCTTTTCGATCTCAAGATAATTCATCATTTTTATATTTCTCCTTTCTAGTATCGCCCCCTCCCTTACGGTCGGCGGCAGGTCGTCGGTGCATTCCGATATGTGCCCACATGGCACATGGCACCTCCTCCATCTTGTATCGCCCCCTCCCTTACGGTCGGCGGCAGGTCGTCGGTGCATTCCGATATGTGCCCACAGGGCACATGGCACCTCCTCCATCTTGTATCGCCCCCTCCCTTACGGTCGGCGGCAGGTCGTCGGTGCATTCCGATATGTGCCCACAGGGCACATGGCACCTCCTCTTTCTTGTATCGCCCCGGAATCCCCCTGATTCAGCAGTTCGCAGAGGGCTCAGGAGCTCACATGATTTACGTTGTTAGTTTAAACTAACTTCGTTCTAAAATCAACACGAGTAGTTGCTCATATTTTATCATTTAACCGTGTGCATCATCACTTCTTCATATATAGCTTTGACAATCTTATATTAGTCTATACCATTTTCGCCATATAATATCCAAATAATATCCGTATCATATTTGCCAAATAACAGAAAACTTAAGCATTTCCCACAAAATATGTCTGTTACCCAAGAGCCACATCCAGAACCATCATAAGTGCAAATCCCACCGCAGCACCTATAGTTCCTATATTTGTGTGCTCTCCCGCCTGAGACTCCGGAATCAGCTCCTCTATAACCACATAGAGCATCGCCCCGGCCGCAAACGCAAGAAAATATGGGAGAAGCGGTGTCACCTGTGCCGCAAGTAGCGCAGTAAAGAAGCCACCTACAGGTTCAACGGCGCCGGACAAAGTTCCATACAGAAATGCCCTTTTCTTGCTCATGCCCTCTCCGACAAGAGGCATGGACACGATGGCACCCTCCGGGAAATTCTGTATTGCAATTCCTATAGACAGCGCTAGTGCTCCAGTGACCGATACCCCCATATTGCCCATGGCGGCGCCGGCATATACAACTCCCACCGCCATCCCCTCAGGAATATTGTGGAGCGTAACCGCAAATATCATCATGGTCGTCTTCTGCAATCCAGATTTCACGCCCTCTGGTTTGTCACTCTCAAGATGAAGATGTGGAATAACCGTATCAAGGACCAGCAAAAACACAATTCCAAGTGCAAATCCCACAAGAGCCGGCATCCATGCTATCTTCCCCTGATCCTTTGCCATATCTATAGAAGGTATGAGCAGTGACCATATGGACGCAGCTATCATGACACCAGCCGCAAATCCAAGGAGTGCCTTTTCAACAAATGGAGAAATTTTATCCTTCATCAAAAACACCATAGCCGCACCCAGTGTCGTTCCTACAAATGGTATAAATAACGTGACAAATTCCGACATTTCCTACCTCTCTTTCCATCCACACAACATCGTGTTATCATCAATAATCTCCTTTTGATATCTTATCTGCTCTCGGTGCCTGACCCCCTACATCGTGCTATCATCAACAATCTCCTTTTTGATATCTTATCTGCTCTCGGTGCCTGACCCCTTTTTTATAATATTCAAGATTTAAATTGCGTCTACAATTTATTTCACAAAATTCTCTTTGTCAACACAAATCCACACACTTGATAGAAGTTATCAACAAATGTCTGTAATTTATCAAAAAAACAGGCTTCTTACCCACATTTTCAAATTCTCTCCACATGCTTTAATTTGTAATTCAGCAATATTAAGTGCTATACTATGACAAATCATGCTATAATACGATTGACTATGCCAAATGGGATATATCAGCATACAGGTGGAGATAACTAAGAATAAAAAATAATAATCTCTAATTTATATTTGACATAATCGTATATAGAAAGCATAATAATTTAAGCATTTGGATAAAAAGCGCACTGGATGTGCACGATCAAAAAATATATATTCCAAGGGGAAAAAGATATGAACAAAATTTTACATTTTACAACTTTGCTGGATATCCTTGATCAGCAGGGGCTCATAACTGAATATTCGGAGGAATGCAAAGACATCACTCCTGCACATATAACTATCAATTCCAAAGACGTGGTTCCGGGCACATTTTTCGTGTGCAAAGGAGCTTCATTTAAGGAGGAATACCTGAAATCCGCTATTTCCCAGGGGGCTGCCGTATATCTGTCACAGCAGAAATATGACGACGTGTCCATTCCATTTATCATTGTAAATGACATAAGAAAGGCTATGGCACTCGCCGCAAGATGGTTCTACGGCAATCCTGGCGACTCCATGACCAAAGTTGGAATCACCGGAACAAAGGGAAAGACCACAGTTACATTTGTCATGAAAGATATTCTGGATAAGTATACGGACAACAAATGCTCGGCATTCTCCACACATGAGATTGATGTTGGAACAAAAGTGTTTGAGACAACTCTCACCACACCTGAGCCAATCGAACTTCAGACATATTTCGATATGGCTGTGAAGGACGGCTGCACTCACTGTATCATGGAAGTCTCATCACAGGCTATGAAGATGAACCGTATATATGGTGAACAGTACAAGGTCGGCGTATTTACAAACATCGACTACGACCACATCAGCCCTACAGAGCATGCATCCATGGAAGATTATCTCGGATGCAAGGTCTCGTTCCTGAAGCAGTGTGAGAATGTGGTTCTGTACAGCGACACAAGATATTTCGACACCATATATGATGCTGTCAGAGACAAGCATGTCGTAGTATACGGAAGCAGGGAATCCGTTGAAAAGCTTATGTCCAGTAAGGATGACTTCTTTGAAAAAGATACGGAATTCGCTCTGATCCACAATGAAGAACTCACGGATCATAACAGTTATTTTGAACTTATCTATGACGGTGAAAACAGAGCTTACAATACAAATCTTATAGGCGACTACAACGTTGAAAACATTGTCGCAGCCATAATTTCAGCACTGCTCATAGGCATTCCAAATGCACAGATCAGAAGCAGCATAAGAGATGTGTATGTCCCAGGAAGACTTCAGGTCTACCATTGGAAAGACCGTACATTTATGATAGACTACGCACACAACTACATCAGCATGTACAGACTGTACGAGATGGTCAAAAAGACCATGAAACCAAAGTCCATAACTGTTGTATTTGGCTGCGGCGGGGAACGTTATAAAAAACGCCGTGAGGATATGGGAAGACTTGCCGAGCAGTACGCAGATAAGGTTGTCCTCACCATGGAGGATCCTGGATTTGAGTCCTGCGAGGAGATCTGCAAGGAGATCAAGCAGTACATTACCAAGCCTTGCTACATTATAGTTGACAGAGAGGAGGCTCTTACCAGAGCCCTTGACGAGGCTCAGCCTGGCGAGCTGGTCATCACCACAGGAAAGGGTATTGAGAGCACCCAAAGGATCAATGGAACTTTTGTGCAGTGTCACTCTGATGCGCAGGTTATTGAGCATTGGCTGACGGAGCATCCGGAGAAGTAAGGGACGGTCGGTAATCAGTCCTTCATCTGTATTCAGTTCTTGAAAAAAGAGATGTATGTTGTGTATGCGCTATCACGTTTGACTGAACATTAGATATGCAATGGTAAACCACAAGTTTATTGCCTTTCTTGTGGCTCAGTTTATAATGAATAATAGAAACGGGGCGAAAGCGCTGTTATGCAGGTGACAGGAGTTGCCTATCAGACTGACGTAAACTTAATAGTCGTAGCAGGCTGTAGAGTGATGATGCGTGTGATGTTCCGGGAAACAGTGCATGGCTGAGCTTCATAAGGGTTGTTTGTTTACCAAAACCCGGATAGGCAGAGATGCCGAAAGAAAACATTCAGGGAGTTCTACTAAGTAGAACTCCTTTTTTATCTGTTATCCTCCACCACTTTCTCCCTCATCTCAGGATCGAATTTCCCATTTCGGATCATTGCTATCTCCCGTTTGAACGGCTCGTAGCTTTTCTTGCTGTTTTCCGGGTCTTTGATGTATGGGGATTCCAAAATCTTTGGGACTTCCATGAAGTCCGGATGGTTCATGATGTACATGAGTGGCTCAAAGCCGATCTTGCCAAACCCAAAGTTCTCGTGTCTGTCTTTAGCCGCTCCCGGTTCGTTCTTGCTGTCGTTCATATGGAACACGGCTATCTGATCTTTGCCGATGAGTCTGTCGAACTTCTCCACGACTCCATCGAAATCATGTATGATGTCGTAGCCCGCATCGCTGGTGTGACAAGTGTCAAAGCACACACGAAGCTTGTCATTATGACTCACTCCATCATAGATTCGCGCAAGCTCCTCAAAGTTTCTTCCAATCTCACTGCCCTTTCCCGCCATTGTCTCAAGCGCTATATGACATGCAGTGTCGGCAGTAAGGACTTCATTAAGGCCTTTTACGATACTTGCGAGTCCTTTGCCGGTGCCCTCCCCAACGTGAGAACCAGGATGAAGGACTATCGTCTGTGAGCCCATCGCCTCCGCACGTTTTATCTCGAGTTCCAGAAACTGTACAGCAATCTCATAAGTTGCAGGATTCACAGTATTTGCCAGGTTTATTATATACGGTGCATGAACCACAAATTCGTCTATACCCTGCTTTCTCATCAGCTCATGGGCTTCAGTGATTCTCAGTTCAGATATATCCTTCCTGCGTGTATTCTGAGGAGCTCCCGTGTAAAGCATAAAAGTATTTGCGCCAAAATTCACCGCATCCCTTACCGAGCCAAGCATCATTTCTTTTCCTGACATACCCACATGACATCCAAGTTTTAACATATTTTTCTCCATTCATATATCTAATAAATCGTACTTGCAAATTATGTATATTTTATATCATCATGACGCCAGCCTCAATATCCCGCATGAGCTTTGCCGGTTTTTTGCTAGTATTTTGCTAATATTCATTATATAATTTTATTCAGAAACATAAATTCAAAAGCATACACAAAGGGGAGATACACTATGGTTTTAAAGAATGTTTTGATAGTCGTAAACAATATCGAGGAATCAATCAAATTCTACAATGATCTTTTCGGTCTGGAAGTTATCCTTGATAATGGAGGAAATGTAATCATGACAGGGGGACTGGTACTTCAGGACGCCTCCATATGGTCTGACTTCATAGACACACTGATTATACCCAAAAACAACGCTTCAGAATTATATTTTGAGGAATCTGACATAGAGGAATTTGCAAAAAAACTTGACGAATCCCCGTATCATATCGAATACATCAACCGCCTCATGACCCATTCCTGGGGGCAGAAAGTCATCAGATTCTATGATCTTGATGGTAACCTTATTGAAGTTGGTACACCATAATTTTCTATTTTGCAGTAAAAAATGTCTGATGAACTTTTATTTGTCTGTTCATTAGACATTTTTTCATCTATCTCCATATGCTCTATCTGCATATCTATCATCTATATATTTTCTCTATATGCAACAA
Organism: uncultured Coprococcus sp.; assembly: GCA_934270935.1. GTDB lineage: Bacteria > Bacillota > Clostridia > Lachnospirales > Lachnospiraceae > Coprococcus. The sequence continues at coordinate 10,254 of CAKQQK010000057.1, forward strand.
CATTTTTCTCTACGCTGACTTCTCTGCGCTGACTTTCCTGTACCCATTTCTCTGCCTTGACTTTCCACACTCTCCGCTCTGCCTTACTAATATATACATTTCTGTCGATTCATGATAGAATTATCTAATAAAACTTTTGGAGGACAATCTTTTATGAGTAACACAGGAAGAACCTGTAAGGTTCACTACACAGGAACATTCAACGACGGAACAAAATTCGATTCATCATATGACAGAGGCGAGCCTATCGAGTTCGTATGCGGAGCAGGCCAGATGATCCCTGGATTTGATCAGGCTGTTGAGGGCATGAACGTTGGCGATATCATCGATGTACATCTCCGCCCGGAGGACGCATACGGAATGCCAGATCCTGAAGCGATCATCAAAGCTCCTCTTGCCGATATGCCGGGTGCTGAGAACCTTGAAGTTGGCAATCAGGTATATCTTGCCAATTCCATGGGACAGCAGTTCCTTGTAAAAGTCATCGAGAAAAATGACGAATCCATCACATTTGACGCCAATCATGAGATGGCCGGCAAGGAGCTCAACTTCAAGATAGAGCTTGTGTCAGTGGATTAACACTTAGACATGGCGAAGAATTCGATTATACAAGGAGGCGGGAATCGTGAACATTTACATAGACGAATCAGGATCTATAAATAAATATGCCACAAATGATCAGTATTTCGTGGTGTCCATGATACATGTTCTCGATCCCATCGCCCTTGAACGTGCTTACAAGCGATTCATTTCTTCCAACTATGAGATGCTTCTTGACCTGGACAGCGACAAAGTTGACGACATGACCGGAAGAATCATAAAACACGGCGGCAGAATGTTCCGGGATGGCAAATTCAGAGAACTCAAAGGTGCTCAGTTTGACAGAGACATGAAACACATATTTGTAGATTACTTCTCAAGAAAACATCACTTTGACGTGTACTATATCATGATGAAAAACGAAAGCCTGCCAAACCGCTTTTTTGACAACATTTCCAGGACATTCAACTTCTCAGTCAAATCAGCTCTGCTCTACTTCATACAGAATGGATATCTTCCTGATGAGGACTGCTTTCTGCAGCTTGACGAGCGCAACGAGCGGGTGGAGAACAAATCATTCCTTGAAAATTACCTGAACACCGAGCTTTCACTGTCAGGTCAGGTCGCAGGGAATTTCTCAGTGAGCTACTTCGACTCGGCCTGCAACAAATTTGTGCAGATAGCGGATGTATTTTCTAATCTGTTCTATTCACATCTGCAGACTGGACATTACACTGAGGAACTTGAGCTTATGAGAGAACTTGGAATACTTAAGGGTGTTTACGAGCTGACATAATCAAAAAGGGATTGAACCTTGCGACCCATATCGCGGTTTCAATCCCTTTTTTGAAATATTTAAAATACCAATTGCCTCCGAGCGATGCTCACACAGAACACTTACATAGATAAACGCACTATCGAAGGACTTACTGTTGGTACTTATATAATATCATGTTTTGCTTCAAAAGACAATAAATCCGTGTTAAATTCACTGAAATTTTCACTCTTTTTTATCTGTCCTGCTCTCCCGTCCGCGTCCAAACGCCAGATACCCTATAAAAAGAACAAACAATGCCGCAACTCCCATCCAGATGCACAGCAGCTTTGTTCCCTTCGGTGCAAATGTGTCGTAGTATCCCTTGAAATAGATAACCACGATTATAAGCGGCAGCACATATGACATGTACTTTCTGAGGAACTGCGGGAACGGCTTACCGATACCGGTGTCCACCTCAGCGACAAAGTTTTCAAATCCCCATCCCTTCTTTCTTGTACAGAACAGGACAAAAAGTAATGATCCGAGTGGAAGGATATTTCCCGATACGAGGAAATCTTCCAGATCCATGATATTTGTACCCTCTCCCATCGGAGTGATTCCTGAGAGCACATTGAATCCCAGCACAGCCGGCAGAGAGAGCACGGATATTCCGATCAGATTTATGATAAGTGACTTCTTTCTCTTCCATCCAAACATATCTATACTTATCGATATGATATTCTCGAACACCGCTATGACCGTGGACAGCGCCGCAAATGACATGAATATGAAGAACAATATTCCCCACACTCTTCCGCCCGGCATGTGATTGAACACATTTGGCAGAGTCATGAACAGAAGTGATGGTCCCTTGTCAGGGCTGATCCCGTACGCAAAGCATGCTGGCAATATGATGACTCCGGCCATAAGCGCCACAAATGTATCAAGGTACATAACGCTCTTCGCCTCGCCGGACAATTTTCTCTCCTTGCCTATATAGCTTCCGAATATCTCCATGGAACCCATACCTACACTGAGTGTAAAGAATGCCTGGGTCATGGCGTCAAATAAAACATTGCCCCAGCCTCTTGCATTTGCACGCTCAATGCTTGGGACGAGATAGAACTTAAGCCCCTCCTCGTTGCCTGAGAGCATGAGTGAGTTCACCGCCATGACTATCATCAGGACGATGAGTGCAAGCATCATTACCTTTGTCACTCTCTCCACTCCGTTCTGAAGTCCCAGTGAACAAATACCTATGCAGCACACGATGACCGCAAGTGTGATCGCAACCATAAGTCCCGGTGATGCAAGCATCCCTGTAAATTTGTCTTCTATTGCTTCTACTGATTCACCATGAAGCTGTCCTGTGCCCATGACGTACACATAGTATACCATCCAGCCCGCTACCATGGTGTAGAACATCATCAACAGATAGTTGCCGGCATAGGCATACCAGCTGAATTTGTGCCAGTTGCCGCCCTTCGGCGCAAGCTCCTTGAGCGCCGAGCCAACGCTCTTGCCACTTCCTCTGCCTATCGCAAACTCACAGGTAAGGATAGGATATCCCAGAAGCAGCAGACACAGCAGATATATCACGATAAATATCGCTCCACCATTCTGCCCGCATATATACGGGAACTTCCATACATTTCCAAGACCTATTGCACATCCCGCCGACACAAGGATGAACCCAAGTCTGGAGGCGAACTTTTCTCTGTCGCCGCTAATATTATCTTTACTCATACACTTCTCTTTGCAGATGTCAGTAAAAATGACACCTGCCTCCTTCTCTTCTATATTATAAGGATTATCGGGCTTACACTATGTGTAGATTTTCAAAACCTGATACACCCTTTATCTGTGTCAAGCATCTGCTTCAAGCCATTACATTATGTATTTTTTCCATCTCTGCTGACACACACCCTGTGATTGTAACATACATTACAGCATTTGTGTGTGTAAACTTTTACAGTTTAAAGCAAAATTTTTCCCGTATTTGAACCAGATAAAATACAGATAATTTTATGTTAGCTGTGCGTTTTCAATGCGTATATTTTCCTGCAAAATAAATCTATTAATTTACATATAAAGGATTACATTTTTCCATATTATATTTTATTATAATGAGTAGAATGTTCTTAATACTATCAAGACCGTTCTCCGTATTTTGAGACAGATTTCTGTGTGGGATTGCAGTACCTTACCTTATTTCATAAGTTTTCGCAGAAAACTTGTGATGTAGCATCAGCCCTCGCCGAGGAGGCGACTTTGCATGGCTGATGTTCTATATACCTTAAACCACCAGCGCATAGCTGCAAGTGCGCTGCTCATATTATGGAAGAACGAATAGTAACGCATGCGCTACGCAAAGCGCCATTTTATGCGCATGCTGCATTTCTTACAAGGAGGACATTTATTATGGCTACATGGCTTAAAGACGCAATTTTTTATGAGATATACCCACAGAGTTTTTATGATACCAACGGCGACGGAATCGGTGATTTCAACGGAATCACTGCAAAGCTTGACTATATCAAGTCTCTTGGATGCAACGCTATCTGGATGAATCCTTGCTTTGATTCCCCATTTTCTGATGCGGGATACGATGTAAGGGATTACAAGAAGGTTGCCGAGAGATACGGAACAATGGAGGACATAGAAAACCTCTTCGCTGAGGCTCACAAGAGGGACATGCACATTCTTCTCGACCTGGTTCCAGGCCACACATCTGAGGAACATGCATGGTTTACCGAGAGCAAGAAAACCGAGGCAAATGAGTACACAGACAGATATATGTGGACTGACGGATGGCTCTGTGGCGGTGCAGGTCTCAACTACATCGCAGGTGAGACACCTAGAAATGCAGCCTACATCGTCAATTTCTTCAAATGCCAGCCGGCTCTCAACTATGGTGTTCTGAACCCAACTGAGAGATGGCATAAAAGCATGTACGATCCTGCATGTATCGCAACAAGAGAGGCTATGAAGGATGTATGCCGTTTCTGGCTCGACAAGGGCTGCGATGGCTTCCGTGTCGACATGGCAGATTCTCTTGTAAAGCATGACGATGCGAACAAGAGCGGAACAGTTGCCGTATGGCAGGACATTCTCGGCGATATACACGCTGAGTACCCTGAGTCAGCGTTCGTATCTGAATGGGGAAAGGCTGAACAGTCAATCAAGGCCGGCTTCGACATGGACTTCTATCTCGACTGGATGGGCAACGGATATAACTCTCTGGTAAGAGATTACGAAGCTCACCTGAATGCATTTGCATCTCTTCCAGAGTCACTTGACGGCAACACGGAGAACAACAGCTTCTTCAAGGCTGACAGCAAGGGAACATGCGACCACTTCATCGACGAATACATGGGAAGATACGAGCAGGTAAAGGACAAGGGTGCTATAGCCCTCATCACAGGAAATCACGACACTACACGTATCAGCTACGGACTCTCTGAGGATGAGTTAAAGCTTGCCTATGCATTCTTCCTGACCATGCCCGGCAATCCATTTATCTACTACGGCGATGAGATTGCCATGAGATTCAGAAGCATGGCAAGCAAGGAGGGCGGATTCACCAGAACCGGCTCAAGAACTCCTATGCAGTGGACAAGCGGCACCAACATGGGCTTTTCATCAGCGCCTGCTGACAAACTCTATCTGCCGGTTGATCCTGCAGAAGATGCCGCAAATGTTGAGGCTTCCGAGGCAGACCGGAACTCACTGCTCAATACAGTGAAAGCCCTCACTTCCTTCAGACATTCACAGGCAGATCTGCTGGATAAGAGCAACCTTGAGATCATCAGCAGAAAGCCACTTGTATACAAGAGAGGAAATCTGCTCCTTGCAGTGAACCCTAAGAATACAGACACCCAGTCAAGAAAGCTTGCTGAGCTGACTGGTGACGCAAAGGTTATATATTCTATAGCAATAAACGGCACACAGCCAGGTATCGCTGACGGAGTTATCACTCTTCCGGCACAGAGCTTTGTGGTGATCAGCTGTTAATTATTGCACAGCATAATAGCACTATATAAAAAAGCCATTACATAATATGTCAATTACTCATATCGGTGTTTATTATTTTGATATGGATTGTACATATTATATAATGGCTTTTTGTTTGCCGGTGGGTGTAGACTGACAGGCCATATCATGACATACCATGCCATCTTCATCAAGGCAGAAAATTTTCGGGAACAACTTTCTGACATATTCTATATCTGAATGAATTTGTTTGCAGAATTTCTAAGTCCTTCTGACGCTTTTTTCTCCCCTATAACAACGACTCTTTTCCCTTTTTCTCTCAATGCCGCAATTACTGGTACATAATCATGATCTGATGACACTATATAATAAATATCAACATTTCGGTTTTTCTCAGTAGCTTTTTTTGCGTCTTTTATTATTTTATTATCTACTTTATTTTTAGCAGGCGGACCATACAACCGTATATCCTTCATATTTTCAATGTACCCAGCAACAACAGTCCACATTTTTGTAGCATCATCCTTCTGACGTCCATACACCTTGATATAATCAACAACACCACCTTCATCTCTTATAATACTTATAATTTTGTCCGCCTTTTTTGCCGATATATTTTCACCATCAATATACACTGCCGTGTTTTTCTTTAGACTTCTATTTTCTCTTAATCTCTTCGCATTCTTCATACCTCTGTTATTCTCCTTTCCCATTTTATTTTCCAGCATTCTATTTTTCTCTGAACCATTCCAGCAATTTTCGTCCTGTTTCGTTGATTGATAAACTCGCTACCTCATGACCAGCATCGTCATTAGCATAGTCCCACTCAGTTACATATTTCAGGTTATCACCGATTATCCCGGCAATAAATCCCCGCCCATACTGTAGTCCATTCCACCGTTTTTCATAGTCCAGATCGCATGCCTTTGCTATGACTTTCACAACATCATCTGGTGTATCCTCCATAAGTTCAGCTCCTGACGTATTACCATTAAATCGAAATGAATTTTTCTCAAGCAATGGAAGTAGTAATCTTGCTTTACTCATTGAAATATCAAAACAAAGTGCTTCCACGTTCATAGCATCCAATTCCGCATCAATCCCCATTTCTTTAAATCCGCCATCAATAAACTCACAGATCTGCTCTTTGCTTAACTTTCTCAAATTAAATTGCCGATCAGGATCAAGCTTCAAAATTTTTAGGAGGAAATCAGATCTGACATACTTTAGAACCCTATACAATCCATCACATATATTCATAAAATGAATACTGCCAACCTTATTTATGTACTCAAAAGGAACTTTCTTCAAACATTCTTCAAAATCTTCTTTATCATGGCAACCTATGCTCTCCTTCTGCAAATACTCCGCATCATATATGCACATTATTCCAAATAACTCCTGCTGCTTCAAATTTAGGCGCAGTGTTGACACAATACTGTTATTTTCTTCCAAATTTAAAATATTTCCCTCTGCATCTTTATACTCAAATAGAAAATCCGGCCAGTTATCACCTTCATCATCGTCCGTATCAAGCGCTGCTCTCAATTCTCCTATAGGCACATTGTACAACTCAGATAAATTTTTTAACCGTTCCCTTCTTATCCCCCCTATCTTCTCCCAGTTCTGCACTGCAACTTTAGAAACTCCCATGCGCTCTGCAACCTGTTCCTGCGTCAGGTCAGCTTCAATTCTTGCTCTCTTAATGTATCTTGCAAATGCGTTCATATGACCACCTCCTGACTGCATAGTATCACATGGCTATAGCAAAACAAACAAAGTTTCCATTAGTTTTTTAAAAAGTTTTACTTTGTCTTTATTCGTCATATTTTTCTTATTTTATGCTTTATGGCTTTCGCATTTTCGTGTTTTTCAATTTTCGCTTTCCCTATATTTTTTCCAAATTAGTGCATAAGATTATCACTTTTCAGCTTGTTTCATGATAAAAGCGACAATCAATTCATGGATTATATGCTTTTGCTCTGATTTAGCTTAAAAAGATAAAAACTTACGCACTTTCAAAATTCATTTTCCCACCACAGAAAAACAATCTGTTATCTCCCTATCATGTATCACCGTTTGCCACTCAGTCACTAACACTGCGGAATAAATAGCTTGTTATCGCCACATCATGTATCAACGTTTTGCCACTCAGTCACTAACACCGCAGAATAAATAGCTTGTTATCGCCACATCATGTATCAGCGTTTTGCCACTCAGTCACTAACACTGCGGAATAACATCCCTTTACCTTACATCTCGCCTTCCCTGTAGTCACCGCCCCAAACTTGTGGTAATATGAAGTGGATTATATTCTTATGAGACAAAGCACAAACTACGCCACACTTAGAGGCGCAATAAATATCACAAACAAAATTCTAAATACAACATTATATAAAGGAGAACAAAATTATGAACATGCAGGAAGCTACAAGCATCATGAAGGCTGACAGCTACAAGATGGCTGCACTTTCAGAGGATACACGAAACAATATACTGGCACATGTAAAGGACGCTCTCATCGCACATAAGGATGAGATATTTGCGGCAAATGCAAAAGATATGGCTGCTGCCGAGGATAACGGGATTGCAGCATCAGTCAAGAAGAGACTGAAATTCGACGAGCACAAGCTTGACGATGTAACAAATGGCATCGATGAGCTCATAAAACTCCCTGACCCGGTTGGACAGATCCAGCTTAAGAGAGAGCTTGACGAAGGACTTGTCCTCCAGAGGGTATCCTGCCCAATCGGTGTCATAGGAATCATATTTGAGGCA
>CAKQQK010000058.1:0-18255 GCA_934270935.1 uncultured Coprococcus sp.
TGATATGTTGTTGATTCCCGGCCCCTCAAGTCTCGGATCGACAAATATATCCAGCCCGACCTTGGAGAGTGCTCCCGGAAGTCCGCCGGCCTGTGCACGAATTGCGTGTGAGATACAGCCGAGTGGGAGATTGTATGCCTCAAATCTGTCCTCAAGGACAAGCTTCTTGGTGCTGTACATGGCTCCAAAATGTCCACAGATGATCTTGTCAACGGCGCCGTCTCTTATGTATCCCTCTGCCGCCTTGTTCTCATCCCACGCACCAAAGCCCGCGCTTGATATAGCGGTGAGGTGCTTCGGCGAACCTGTCCTCTGGTATCTCTTATATAATGCCTCATGAAGCTCAATTGGAGTATCTATGCCGAGAAATGAGTTGAGCGCGATCACATCTCCGTCATTTATAAGATCCATTGCCTCGTCGGCTGTCATTATCTGGTACATTTGTCTAACCTCGTATCTATAGAATCCTTTGCTGAATTTTAGTCAGTCACTTGTTATTTTTATCTTTTGAGGCTGAGATGTCAAGAAGATTATTAAGGGGAATGGTGGTATTGGGGTAGAAAAATTCGACTTATCCTAAAAAGATAAAAAATTTTCTTTTTTCTGCCGAAAAATGCGCAAAGGATACAGAAAATCGAAAGTTTGTATCTTTTCGAAGATTTTTATTAAATAAGTGAAAATTTTATGCACAGAAGAGTCGGATTAAGTCAAAAAGAAAAAATAAAAATGCCAGATAAATATGAGCAATGGTTTGGGACTCATATTTATCTGACATTTTTAATTTGCGTCAGTAACGAGTTAAAGCGTGCTGTTCCTTGTTCCCTAATCAGGATATTTGATCAGATCGTACATCTTGCCATAAGCGCCCATATCGCGCACGCCCTCAAGCTCCATGCCGAGATGCATGTATTTGTCGCACTTTGACTTGGCATCTGTCTCAAGGATGACTGGAACGTGCAACCTATTTCCTTCATAGAAAGCCATGTCCAGAACTTTCCTCATGTATCCCTGTCCCTGGTATTGTTCGCGGACGCAGACCATGCCGACGAATATAAAATCTTTCTTCTCTTTCTTCATTCGATCCTGAAGAGATCTGCCTCCCTTGGACAGAGCTTTTCCCATGTGGATCATTTCTTTAAGGCTCATATTGCGAAACAGAGCTTTGAGGATAGCCATGCCAGCTTCGAGATTCATTTTCTGTCCCGGCAGGGTGTAGGCGATATACCCCTCGCCGCGTTCGCTGGTTGCGTAGAGCATTTGTCCTTCAAATGCCATACGGACGTAGCCTGCGATGTAATTTGCCACTGCCTCTTTGCTGCTGTAGAATACTCCCATACCTGTTTCCTGCCCGTAGTCGTAATATCCAAACGCATGGCCGATATCCTCGGCTGCCTGCGCATCCCATTTTGTTATCTTCATTGTATTTTCTCCGTTCGATAATTATATTGTAATTTCTAATTTCATCCACATGGTTAGAGATACCTAACCGTAATCATATTATCATATATAGAGTGAAAATGAAACCATGATCTCATTCAGGATGACATGATAGAAATATATGAGGATATGAAGAATGTCCACACATATTTCTCTTATATGAGTAAGTGTATGATAGTGTATTTCTATTTGAGATAAAAGTATTGCTAATGTGCGGACATATGCTTATAATTAAAGATAAATGGAAACGCTACTTATGAAAGGAGATGTTTTATATGGCTACAAAATCTGCGAATCTATATGCAAGGATTGAACCGGATGTCAAAGAAAAAGCAGAAAGTATCTTGTCTACGCTAGGTATCCCTGCTTCCAGTGCTATAAATATGTTTTATAAACAGATTATCTTACAGAGGGGACTTCCATTTGAAGTAAAAATACCATATGACAGACCTGTTGACATCAGCACATTATCAGAGGCAGAGCTCAACGAAGAATTGGAGAATGGATATGCGGATATGCAGGCTGGACGGACGAAAAATGCTAAGAAAACCTTTGCAGACATTCGTAAGGATTATGGCTTATGATATATGAATTAAAAGTATCTGAACAGGCTGATAGTGATTTGAGAGGAATTTTTGAATATATTGCTTTTGAATTACAATCTCCTCAAAACGCAAGCGGACAGCTTGACCGTCTGGAAGAGCAGATATTGAGTCTGGATACGATGCCTGAGCGTTATCAAAGATACGAGAAAGAACCGTGGAAAAGCCGTGGACTTCGTGTATTACCAGTAGATAATTATGTGGTATTTTATATTCCAGATAGCGATAAGAAGGTCGTAACCATTCTTAGAGTAATGTATGCAGGACGTGACATAGACAATCAGTTAAATCTATACACAAAGCAATAAGGTAAAGTCAAAGCCCACAGCAGATGGAATTGTTGTGGGCTACTATATTATTGTGGGCTTTGTAAAACTACCCCCAAAATGTCAATATTGAGAAGATATTCCTTCAAAAAAATCATCAAAAGAAATTCCGTAGATCTCTTTTAGCGCAACGAGTTCAGAGATACGGATGTTGTATGTTCCACATTCTATCTGGGCATATACGCTTCTGGAAATATCAATATTTTTCAATTGAAGCTTTGCAACAATTGCTTCCTGTGTATATCCGTGAGCTTTTCGGATTTTCCTAAGATTATCACCAAATGATGGATTGAGTTTAATTTTTTGATTCATGGCATATTTCCTTTGCAATGTATTCATAACAAATATGCCTTGATTGTAGGAAAATAATTTGATAATATTGCAATGTATAAATTGCAAAAGCGAAAAAATCATAAAAAAAATTCGTAGAGTATTGCACTCCACGAATGATAAATAACTCAACTGACAGCTTGTTTAGATAAAATAATTATACGTTTTGTCATATTTTTTGTCAATATGTCGCATTGAAGTATTTGTAAAAATTACCAAAGCTATATGTGCAGGTTGATGTAGATAAGCATTTAAATATAGTGTGAGATTAAATTCGCCGTCAGATATATAGTCATATTCAGGAGGTGATTTATTTGCCGAGGAAAGGTGAAAATATATATAAGAGAAAGGACGGCAGGTGGGAAGGTCGATATATAAAGTCCCGAGAGGGAAGTAAAACTAAATATGGATATGTCTACGGTAGGACATATATGGGTGTGAAGCAACGTCTGTCAGAGATTAAAACAGGACAGAATGACAAGAAGAATGAAAATCTAAATTCCAATATTACTATAAAAAGCATCTCAGAACAGTGGATTCTGGAAAAGAAGGCTACATTGAAATATTCATCTTATATAAAATATCGAAATACATTGGAGCATTACATTATTCCGTATATAGGACAGGATCACATAATCAATGTAAGCTATGACACGATCTCAGGTCTGGTTGTGAAGCTGCTTACAAAAGCGGGACGAGGTGAGAATGGTCTTTCGCAAAAAACAGTGGCTGATTCGATAACAGTGGTTAAATCTATTATAAAATATGCGGCACGAAATAAATACGAGATAGATTCATCCGTTTTGGATGTAAGGCTCAAGACAAAGGAAAAGCCACTGCGGGTTTTGTCAAAGCAGGAACAGGAGCGGCTTGTAGAGCATCTTATCGTCAACATCCATGATCCATTTTGCAGAGGAGTACTTATTTGCCTGTTTACTGGTGTCAGAATTGGGGAACTGTGTGCACTTAAGTGGGAAGATATTTCCAGCGAGGAGCATATGCTAAATGTGAACAAAACTCTTCAGCGGGTACAGACACCAAATGGTGCCAGGAAAACAGCAATAGTTATATCTGAACCCAAGAGTGATTGTTCAATCAGGCAGATACCGATTCCTGATATTTTGTATAATAATCTTGAATTTAATGAGGATGGGGCTGCTTACGTGTTGAGTGACAGTAAATATTATATTGAACCCAGGACCATGCAGAACCATTTCAAGAAGATCTTGTCTGCGTGTGAAATCAAAGATGTCAACTTCCATGCCCTCAGACACACATTGGCAACAAGATGCATCGAGGTTGGATTTGACATAAAAAGCCTCAGTGAAATACTCGGGCATGCAAATGTAAATATAACATTGAATCGTTATGTTCATCCATCCATAAGTTTGAAAAAAGAAAATATGAATAAACTATCGGATTCATTCGCCGTTAGATAGTCCGTCTAGGGATTCCGCATTTGCCTTGATATGCAGATGTGGAATCCCTTTTTCGTGGAGTGCAATACTCTACGAAAATCTGAAGAAGGAGATAACGCATGAGAAATGAAAAGGATTCCATGGGGATGAGTGAGAGTGACAGACAAGAACTTATATCCAGATTTGTCGATGAACTTCCTGTGCTTCGCGTAAAGCTTGGTATGTCACAGGATGAACTCAGCAGCATAGTTGGAATCTCCAGACAGACATATTCATCGATGGAAACAAAACGCAGGAAGATGTCGTGGAGTGTATATTTGTCGCTTGTGCTTGTGTTTGACAATAATGAACAGACCCATGAGATGCTCAGAAAAGAGGGGTTATTTCCAGATAGGATTTGTAGTGGCTCAAAGTCAGATAGCGTGGGCAGACCATTGTCTTCGTTTATCACTATAGAAAATGAGGATATTCGTAATCATCTGGACGACCAGGCGATACATGCCATAGAGACGGTGGTTATGGTCGAATATGCAAGATGCAATAAGATTCCGGGGGAGGCGGTTATAAAAGCATTTGACGGCAGACAGCTGACAAAGCCAGTGGAGGAGGACGCCATGACGCAGAAAGCGCTGAACAGCATAAAGGCGAAATCGGCGGCGGACATGAAAGATGGGTGAGAGGAAACAGGTAAACGAATTTATTAAAAAGTACAGGCTCCGTGAGATAAATGCGAGAACTTTGCAGAAGGCTATGGAAATGCAGGGATATACCATTGTGGAGTTTAATGGGCGCTATGAGCAGGAGGATGTAGGAGAACTCATAAAACTGCTAGACCTGGATGAATATGTGCGAAGGAGCAAGGGTTTCACATATCACAGTGATAAGTACAGGCTGGTATTCGTGAATGAATCGTTGAATGAGGAAGAGAGAGTGATAGTGCTGGCGCATGAGGAAGGCCATATATGGCATGATCATATGCAGAGTGAAAACAGAGTCGGAGAGGATGTCATTCAGGAATACGAGGCAAATGAGTTCGCACATTATCTTCTTGAGAATCGAAGACCACGTCAACGAAGTGCTAAGAGAATAGTGATTGCGGCGATAGTAATCACGTTACTTACCGTAACAGGTTTCTGGTGCGCTGAGAGAAATGGTGGTACAGATGCATATACAGAGAATTTCTATGTTACACAGACAGGCACTAAATATCATGTGAAGGGCTGCATGTACATAAGAAACAAGACGGATGTGCGAAAGATGACAAGAGAAGAATACGAATCCGGGGAGTATGAGCCTTGTAGGGCTTGTCTGCCAGAGGGGAAGTAACAATAGGGATTACAAATAATTGATGGAATAATCTATATTTCAAAGACAGAGTCTGTTTTTAAGGTAACATATATAGACGGATAATAAGTGATATAAGAAAAACGTTATAGTTGCAAATAAAATTTAGAAAGGTGTTGAAACAATATGGCATTACCGTATATAGAAATTGATGGAAAAAAATATATGAGTTCTAGGCGCGCTGCTGAGTTATGGAATAAAAGTCAAGGCACAATAAGCAAATATTGTAAATTGGGTAAGGTGCCAAAATCAAAGTGTATAAAGGATAGCCATAATAATTGGTATATAGATATTAATACAGTATATCCTTTATCGGATGATGAAGTGAGAAAATTATTAACTTTGACATTACAGTTGAAGAATAATCCATTGTATTCATTTGATTGGTCAACTTTTACTATCGATGTAGAAAATATTCGCCCAATTTATGAATACTTAGCTGATATGAAATATATTTTACGTTTTCAGATTAATGATAGTAAAAGATTGCCATATGATATTGTCCTTACAGAGAGGGGGATGAATTTGGTGACAGGATGGAAAAGCGAAAACAAAACAGATTTTAATTTCAGCAATTCTTTGCTTCAATGGTCATCGGTAGTTCTAAAATTAGGATCATTAATTCAAGAAATAAAATAATCTGTAACATAATGATTACATTCATAATTACAGTATTAAATTTGCTATTGGTATAAAATATTTCGTTTGTACGATAAGGAGAAAAATATGAAAAAGAGAGTATTAAGTTTAATAATGTGTTTGGTGTTAATGGTTACTATGTGTGCCTGTGGAGAAAGTGAAGCAAAAAACGAGAGTGCTTCAGAAGAAGTGAAAACAGAGAACCCAGCGTTGGAATTTGAAAGAAAATGTTACGAAACAGTAGATTATGCATTCGCAAATTTCCAGGCATATCTGGACAAATGGTATACAGGGACAACTTTTGAGGTCGTTGAAGTATTAGTATATAATTGGGCCGATTTAGAAAATGAATATCCATATGTAATGGGACGTGTGATTGTTCATGAGCCAGCTGATGAATTGAAAATTGATGAACAAGAAGGGGATGAATCATGTTTTCAATATTCACCAAGCTTAAGTGAGTGTATAGATTTTCAGCACGGTTCTGTTTCTGGGTATATCGAATTTAGAGATGGTGGACTTTATGAAGGAGGGTCTGAAGGTAGAAAAATGATAGAGCCAGGATTGTATGTAGAAGGGAAGACAGATGTTGGAAGTGTTGAATTATCTGATACATTTGCGTTTATTTTAGATATGGATGATTACAATTCATATAGAACTAGCAAATAAAACTAATTTGTGATGATTTTGTAGGAGGATTAGCGATGGCAAGTGAAATTAATAAGATTAAAAGTAATAACGTTTACATAGAATTTTATTATTAGACAAGAAAGTATAGATTCTAGATATATTAAAATATTATGGAGGGGATCTTCACGATGAGTAAAATAAAGTTTGCTAGTAATGTAGAGTTAACAATAAAGATTTTTGAAACAATGTTAATGGTAGGCACAACAGTATTAACACTAATATCGCCATGGGTGTGGATTTATACAGGAAATGATGTGCTGTCTTATTCTGTAGAGCTTAGTCTGTTTGAATATAATAGACCTATAGGTATAATTATTATAATAGCCGGGATAATTTCAATTGTTACCCTGTGGACAAAATTGTCAAAAATAGCACTGGCTACATCGGCTATTCAGATTTTGTTAATTCTGTATGAGATTCTTGATGTGGCAAACAGCGGAGATTATTATTGCGACATATCAACGATTCATGTTGTTATAGGGGCAATTTCCTTAGTTGGAATGGTATTGTTGTTTATTAACAATAAGAACAGTAAGAATTGATTTATCAAGTAAAAAGTGCCAGATGTAAATAACGTTTTGTTCATTTGCATCTGGTGCTTTTTCCTTTTACAGTAAGTTGCTTAAATCATACAATTAGTAAAGTATAAATTAGTAAAGTATATTTGACTAAACTACGAATGAGTATTACGATAAAATTGGAGAAAGTACAACTGTGTGTTCCGGATATCTCAAAAACCTGATCAGCCTTGGGATTATTAAGAAAGAAAACTCAAACAGAAATTGATATTATGGGAGAGCAGGACAGCAGTTCGGCCTTTTTTGCTGAATGCAAATGGCGAAATGAGAAAGTGGATCTGGATGTTCTGAAGACATTAGTTGATCGTAGTGGATTATTTCATTACACAAATGTGTATTATTTTCTTTTTTCGAAAACTGGTTTTACAAAGGGCTGTATGGAAAAAGCAGAGACGATGGGGAATGTTACACTTGTAACATATAAAGATATTGTGGATTTGTAAGAATAGATGGTTGTTATAGATCTATATGTGGCAATGACAGAGGAACAATAAAGAGTGGGAAGCGATGAGCTTCCCACCTTTTTTGCGTATTCAAAACCTTATAAGCTAACTCAAAAGCGTTATATAAATTCCCGTAAGTATCGCAGTCGTTATAACTCCGCAGATATTTGCGCCCAGGGCGTAGTCGAGAATAAATGCTGAAGGGTCAGCCTTTGATGCTGCTTTCTGGGCGACCTTGGCGGTTGAAGGTACGCAAGACACTCCGGCAATACCGACAGTAGGGTTGAAGTTTCCATGTTTGAATAGGTATACGATGTAGCCTCCGACTATTCCGCCGATACCTGAGAGGAGCAGAGCAAGCATTCCAAGGATCAGGAGCTTGAGCACCTGTTCATTCAGAAGTGTGCTGGCATCACAGAGAACTCCAAGCATCAGACCGAGGAAGAATGTCGCAAAGTACAGGAACTCTTCACCGACCAGCTTGACATATACAGCTATGCCGGTCTCCCTGATGACGATACCGATGAAGAAACTCAGGAACAGCGGTGCTGCAACAGGGAAGAGCAGACACAGGATGGCATTTGTGATAATTGCAAATACGAGCTTCTGTTTGGATGTGATCTTGCTTTTTCTCTGTTCCCTGAAGATGGCTTTGCCCCTCATGCTCTTTGGTATGAGCAGCTTGATGAGGTACGGGTAGCCGCCGTATGTAAGGCTGAGGTAGAGATAAGCCACTATAGATATAGGAACAAACAGCTCCGGTGCCAGCTTGAGTGATGCAAATAAAACCATAGGTCCGTCCGCACCGCCGATGATGGAGACCGCGGCCGAAGAACCGGCATCAAGGCCCATTGCCCTGGCGATAGGGTATGTAAGTATGGTGCCCGCTTCGGCAAATAGGGCGATGGTCATACTGATGAATGGCCTTTCAAGCACATACCCGATATCGCACATCGTTCCGATACCCATGAACACAAGACAGGCTATGAGTCCATTGCTGAAGGTGAGTGTGTATACCGGCTGCAGAAAGTCTATCTGCATATATTTCATCAGATCATCGGTGGATGAAAGCAGGGGATTGATGATCAGATTTCCTGTCTGATTATTTTCAAGGAACAGGACACCGGCATTTACCGCTGACATTCCAAGTCCCATCGGGACCATGATAAGCGGCTCCAGTGTTCCCTTTATTCCCAGATACACAAGTAAAAATCCAAGTAAAATGAGCGCGATACGGGCGATGACTATCTGAGGCGACTGCTCGAACATAGTCGCAATACCCTGAAAGAGGTCAAGAATATTCATTATTTCTGCACCTCCTTCTCTTTTGTCATGGCACTTATGCACGCCATCGTAACCTTCATGAGCACAGCGATACCATATGATATCACAGCTCCGATACCAAATACTTTTAATGCTAATAACATAATGATCTTCCTTTCTATCTCAAACTGATCTCAAACTAATCTAGAACTAATCTAGAACTAATCTCAATTTGATTTCAATATTCAGGCATATGCTGCAAATGCCTGTGTGTGTTTGTCAGACAAACTTATACATGAGATAAAAGGACAGACTTCTTTCCATCACATAGGTGAAGATACACAACTATCACATATCTGGGTGTCAGTTCCCCTCTGGTAATTAAAACTGGGATATAAGCAGACATTAATGCTGCCTGCGTGAGAGAATGTACACCGGCACAGTCAAGAAGCTCTTCGAAGCCTTTGACATTTTGTCTGCTTCTGGTAAGCTGTTCGCCGGTTCTTACATTGTAGACTATATTTGCCTCTATAATCCGATTTGCATCGGGGGTTTTTATGTCCCCACTTTCAAGGGACGACTCGGCATGGTTTTCTGAAAGCTGAGTGCTCTCAGCATTTGCAGTATGACCGGTATGGATACTGCAAGAATGGTCAGAATGTGAGCATACGCACAAAAAGGAGAGAATGATTATCAGGATAAAAGCTATAAATTTTTTTCTTCCATCATTTATCCTCGGCATGGCTGTCAGCTCCTTTTTGCTAATAACACCCACAATATATCTAATTGAGAAAATGGTGTCAATGAATCGCGGGGGAATTGGGTGTATCTGAACCGTATCTTTGCCGAGGGGCAGTATGCTTCCCAATTAATATGTGAATACTTAATTTGCACAAAACAAAAAATTTTTGAAAATGTGAAGGCATACCTTGCACAAAAAACAAATTATCTTCTTAGAAGAGTGGATCTGATATTGACCTAGACAGCTTCACAAATTCTTCACAAAATAATTAGCACTCACCTATTGACATTGCTAGCATAGAGGACTATAACATAGTCAAAGATAAGAAAAGGATAGCACAACCGGTGGTGCAGATGACCGTTCGGCATATGCATTGCAGATTTCTGTTATATAACATTTTAGGAAAACAGAAAGGAAGTGTTCAAAATGGATAAGAACCCAAAGCATCCATTGAAGAAAAAGAAAGCAGTTCAGAAGGTATATGCGACAGCAAATCACAACGCCGCAGCAGCTGAAGAACCAGCTACACCAAAGTCAAAAAAACATAAGTAGTGATATGAGACGAAAGTCCCCCGTATCTGCGAAAGGCAGGTATGGGGGATTTTTTTTGCGGTTATCCGAGATGACTGATCAGTATGAGATACAACGGTATTGTTATGATCGACAGGAAGGTTGTTATAAATATTCCTTTGGATGCGGATTTGGCATCAAGGTCGTAGTCGGTTGCAAATATCAGTGAAGTATTTGCCACAGGCATGATAAGCTCTATAAAAAAGACATTGCGGATAAGTGGATCACTGATAAAAAAACGCAGCAGCGGATAGCATATGATGGGGAATACTATCAGCTTTACAAATGCAAAACGGTATATGATACGGTCATTAAAAATCTCTTTTATATTCATTGAAGCCATGGTTGCTCCGATAAGAAGCATAGCCATAGGTGTTGTGATGGAGCTGAGTGCGCCTATGGTTGATGTTATTGGCGAGGGGAGGGATACATCTGCCACATAGATCAATATGGAGAGCAAAGAACAGATCACGCCGGGGGAAATGAGATTCTTAAGGCGTAGTTCTGTCTTCGCGGATGATCCATATCCGATCAGAACCGAACCGTATGTGAATGTTGAGCAGTTGAAAATTATGTTCAGTATCGCACAATAGAATACTGCTGTAGAACTTTCGGCTCCGGAGAAAGCCGCCTGTATAATAGGAAGTCCCATAAATCCCACATTTGAGAATATGAGCATAAATGTGTACAGACCCTGCAGATGTTTCGGAATCCTGATAAGTTTTATAAGTGCAAAGCATATTACAGGAGTAAAAATATAGATACACAATGATATGACAAAAATTTGAACTACTGTACTCCCGGAAGGCTTTTGTTCCATTGTGAGAACAGAATTTAGAATAGTTGCGGGCAAGGTTATATTTATTACCAGTTTATTGAGCTTTTTGGTTGAAGCCGAGTCCAGGTAGTCTAGTTTGTATGCGATATAACCTGTACATATTATAAGAAATAACACGATCATCTGATTTAAAAGAATGGATATATTTATCATCTAAGCAATTCCCTCCGATTTTATATTATGCTGTCAAATTGTGCTGATCACCGAACATGCGTATTTTAGTCTTACCAAATATATATAGTCAAGGACAGGCATGGTCCACAGGAAGTGCGGAGTTGGAGAAATATACAAATGCACATAAAACTCAATATATGTAAATACATAAGATTCAGCAAAAACATACATTTCTGCGCTTTGAGAAAAATTATCACTTAATAAAATAAAATCATCAGTTAATATAATAAGAAAATCAAAAAGTGATTGTTGATTTAAACAAAGGAATATCGGCATTATTGGGCGGCAACCTGGATAACACAATAATATTTGTTAAAAGATACAAAAACAATTGAGCTAAAATGTAGAAAAATACAAAACACAAAATTGACAGAAAAATCAAAAATTGCAATAATCATAGCAACAACAGAACAGACAGTAACTTTAACAAGGGCGTTAATTCATGTGGAAGGAATTAATGCCCTTTTTGTGTTTGACTGATACATATTGAGCACGCCGTCGCTGCGAATGAGCGCCGCCCTGCCTATGCTCAATTTTCAAAAGGAGGAAAACAGATGCTTACTAAGGAAGAAAAGGATTATCTGGCAGAATCAGCAAAGTGGGATGTGAAGATCGGGGCTATCTATATATCCTCAAGTGTGACGATGGAGAGAGAATGGCATATCGCTTTACCTGATAACATCTCATTTCATGTCGACAGAATATCCCTTGATGATGATGATGCCACTGAAGAGAAGCTGATAGAGATGCTGGAGTCAGGACAGGTCGAAGAGGCAGCCGGACATCTCGCCAGCTGCGGCGTTGATGTTATAGCATTTGGATGCACTGCGGGAAGCTTTATAAAGGGAGCAGGCTGGGACAAGGAACTTGCCGGGAAGATAAGCGCAAGCTCAGATGGCATTCCGGCGACGACTACATCTACAGGACTGCTCGAAGCACTTGAGGCTATGGGATGTTCCTCGATAAATATGGCAACGCCATACATAGATGAGATCAGCCTCAAAGAAAAGGTATTCCTGGAGGCAAATGGCATCGAGGTCAGGCAATGGAGAGGTGCCTGCAAAGTCAAGGACCAGGATATTGCAAAAGTGACACCGGAGCAGTTCATAGACATGCATATGGATATGTATGAGAAGGCTCCTGATGTTCAGGCACTTTTCATAAGCTGCACAAATTCATGGACGCTGGAGACGATAAACATTCTGGAGAAGAGACTTGGCATACCTGTTATATCAAGCAACCAGGTTACATTATGGTCGGCTCTGAGGAAAGCCGGCTATAAAGGAAGAATTTCCGGTTATGGAATGCTGCTTGAAAAGTATTTATAGGAGGAGAATGAAAAATGGAATTTAGTGATTACACATTTGAACCGCTGACATCGGCTATGCATGATGTGAGTGAAATAAAAAAAGAATACGGAAGACAACAGGGTATCAGGGCGGTGGAGAACCTGAAAAAAAATTTTTTTAATGCAGTATATGCTGACAATATTGATGAAGCACGTTCTGTAATACTGGATTTGATTTCAGATGGCGCTGTAATCGGATGCGGAGATTCACATACATTGTTTGCGCTGAATCTTGATCCTGAACTTGGAAAAAAAGGGTGTACAGTTATACCTCATACACATGCGTTAAATGTTCATTCACAGGAAAGTCCTGATTGGGGATATGTAAAACAGGGAACGCGGGAGGATATGCTGGAGATCCTGAGACATTATCTTGTGGCTGATGTTTTTATGCTTGGCGCAAATGCGATAAGTATGGATGGTCAGATAGTAAATATAGACGGTGTTGGCAATAGGGTAGCCGGAAGCCTTTACGGTGCGGAAAAGATAATAATGGTTGCAGGAGTAAATAAATTGGAAAAAGATCTTGATTCGGCCATAAGCCGCGCGAGATATGTGGCAGCCCACATGAACAACATAAAATATGGAGAAAAAATGCCTTGTACAGTCACTGGCGTCTGTGCTGACTGTAAAAGCAGGAGAAGGTGCTGCAATGTAACGGCTGTCTACCACAAAGCTCCTATTGAATCGGAGTTCTATGTGGTGATCATAAATGAAGAGCTGGGTTTTTAAATATGGTTTTGATATAAGAAAGGATGATGAGAAATGGAGAAGTTAAAACTTGGAATCTATGGACTGAACTATGACACAGAGGCAGGAAGAGGCTGGCCTGGAGCCAGGTATGCACCTGACAGTATAAGAAAAGCACTGGCAGGCATCATGAACAGAATGGAGGACAACAAGCTGTTTGACGTGTGTGAGAACAAGATCGTTGACTATGACAAGATCGAGCTTAAGGATTTTGGAAATGCTGACGACATATGTCACTACATACATGAGAAAGCCATAAACGATATGTCTGACAGAATCAAGGATATCATAGGACAGGGATATATACCTATCCTGCTTGGCGGAGATCATTCAGTTACAAATGCAGGATTTAAGGCGTTTCTTGAGACCCATGAGGGTAAGCTTGGAATAATCGACATGGATGCGCATCTGGATCTCAAATGTGAATCAGAGGTTCAGGGACCTTTGTCAGGAAGCAGTGAGATAAGAAGAGCCATAGAGTCTGGCAGATATGATGCAAAGAACATAGTTGAGATAGGACCTAGAGGTTACAACTATCCAGAGCATTATTACTTTATAAAGGAAAGCGGACTGAACATCATCACACCTGAGGAGGTGTTCGAGAAGGGAGCTGTCGCAACCGCAGATAAGGCATTAAAGCTTGTGTCAGATGGTACGGAGCACATATATATGACAGTTGATATCGACTCACTTGATATGTGTTATGCACTTGGTTCTGGTGGACAGGAGCCTGCCGGAATCACATCGTATCAGTTGTCAAAGATGATAAAGAGGCTTGCTCCTTACATCGACTGCATAGACTTTGTTGAGGTCAACCCTATGACCGATCACAGAGAACTCACAAGCCACGTATGTGCGACACTCATTCTTGACTTTATTGCAGGCAAGATAGCTGCCCTGGACTAAGAACGTTCTCGCACAAGGCGGCTTGAAACGAGCTGATGCCCAAAGTAAAAAGGAGAAAAATATGAAAATATTATCAAAAATAGACAGCGGTATTGCATGGATACAGAAGGCATTACTTGTCGTCAGTATGTTGTCGATGTCGGTAATACTTGTGGCAAATGTATTTTCCAGGATCATATTCAAGAGCAGCATCATATGTGCTGAGGAGATAGGAAATTATGCTGTTATCATTATTACCTTCATAGGAATGGCATACACGGCAAGACAGAATAAGCATGTCAGGATATCTTCGCTATTTGATGTAATGCCGAAAAAATTCCAGAAAGTTAATGCGGTGATCATAAGCCTGGTTACCAGCGGAGTAGTTTTTTATATCGCCTATTATGCATTTGAGTATATGTCGGCACAGATCACATCAGGAAGAGTCAGTCCGGCGCTTAAGATCCCGGTTTATGTTGTATCGCTGATAGTGTTTGTAGGTTTTGTATTTACCGGAGTGGAGTATTTTATCCAGTTCGTGATCAATCTGGTAAAGCGTGATGAAGTGTATATTGGAAGGACTCCGTATGTGGCAGATGTATCGGTAAAAAAGACCAGTGACAAGGAGGTGGGGGCTGATGGCAAGTAATTTACTAATGATATTACTCATAGCAGTTATCGTATACCTGCTCATATCGGGTTATTCAATGTTTGTCCCTTTGATCGTGTCAACGGTGGTTCTCATAAAGATAAATGCACCTGCACTGAGTCTGACCATGGTTATTCAGCAGTTTGTGGAGGGGGTGTCAACATATGTCCTGTTGTCAATTCCACTATTTGTGTTTGCAGCAGATATCATGACGTATGGTAAAACTGCAACCAGGCTTGTTGATTTTGTAAAAGCGTTTGTGGGACATATACATGGTGGACTTGCCATAACCGTGGCAGGTGCCTGTACGATGTTTGGCGCAATATCAGGTTCAGGAAATGCCACGGTTGTCGCAATAGGCAAACCTATGAGAGGAAAGATGATAGAGAGCGGGTACGATGAGACAAATACTGACGCACTGATCTGCAGTGCAGCCACTATAGCGGCACTCATACCGCCGAGTATCAACATGATAATGTACAGTGTCATGACAGGAACCTCCGTCGGAGAGATGTTCCTTGCAGGAATATTTCCTGGTATTTTGATGTTCGTGATATTTGCAGTGATGAATTATTTTCACGCAAAGAAGAACAATATACCCCGCTCCGAGAGGATGTCATGGAGAGACAGACTTAAAGTAGTAAGAAAATCACTTCTGGCACTTGGTTTTCCGGTGCTGGTTGTAGGTGGAATCTATTCAGGATTATTCAGTCCAACTGAGGCTGCTGCAATGTCCGTATTCTATGCAGTTATATGTGAGATGGTCATATACAGAACAGTAAAGATAAAGGATCTGGCGAAGATTGCACTGTCGTCAGCGGTCATGACGGCTACCATATTCATACTTATTGCGGTTGGCCAGGGATTCTCATGGATCATTGCATTCCTTCAGATTCCTCAGCTGCTTGCAGGAGCTTTGATCGGCAGCAGCGCATCCGTGATAAAGATATGTCTGATTATATCACTGTTTTTCCTGGTTGCATGTATGTTCGTGGATCAGATAGTAGCTATGCTCATACTGCTTCCTATCCTGTTCCCGATTGCACAGACTGCTGGAATTGATCCTATTTACCTGGGAGTTCTCGTATGTTTCCAGTCGGCACTTGGATTTGTGACACCGCCTTTCGGATCAAATATTTTCGTGGCATGTGCCGCTTTTGACAGACCGTATGGAAAGGTGATCAAGGGCTTGCCAAAGTATCTGCTGGCATTCCTTATAGTATCGATTTTGTACCTGGTATTTCCTAAACTTGCGTTCGTATACAGGATATTCCAGTAATTATATAAAAGAAAAGGAGAGATTGTTATGAATAAGATGATTAAGAAAATGATGGCATATGGTATCGGTTTATCGATGATTATAGGACTCACCGGATGTGGAGACGGTGCGGGAAGCACGGGCACGGCATCCACAGTATCATCTGGTAAAAAGACAGTGTGGAAGTATGCCACAGCCGGATATCCGGGGGATTCACTTGACGCATATGCGCTGGAACTTGAGAGACAGATCGAGGATGCATTCCCTGATGTAGATTTCCAGGTCTATGGTTCAGAGCAGCTTGGAGATGATGATGCACGACTGGAACTCCTTCAGAGCGGCGGCGTAGAATTTGCTCAGGTTGCAGCTCCTTTCATTGGAAATGTTCTCCCTGAGGCTCAGGTGT
Source organism: uncultured Coprococcus sp. (assembly GCA_934270935.1). Taxonomy (GTDB): domain Bacteria; phylum Bacillota; class Clostridia; order Lachnospirales; family Lachnospiraceae; genus Coprococcus. The sequence goes on from CAKQQK010000058.1 coordinate 16,691, forward strand.
TCGCACTTGCATTCGTATTCCCGGACGATTCTAAGCTTACAGCAAAGATACTCCATGATGGAAAGGCGGTAGAAAAGCTGGATCAGCTTCTGATCGATCAGGGTATACAGCCCCTTGACTGGTACAATGAGGACTTCAGCTGCTGGAGCTGCAACAAGAAGATTGAGAAGCTTGAGGATATGAAGGGACTTAAGATCAGGGTAATGAATTCTGATACAGACATAAACAACGTGAAGGCTATGGGCGCAAATCCTACACCGCTGTCATATTCAGAGGTTTACAGTGCGCTTCAGCTCAATCAGGTAGATGGACAGCAGAATCCTCTTATGGTCATCTACAACAACAAATACTATGAGGTTCAGGACTATGTAACACTCTCAAATCATGAGGTGGTGTGTGATCTTGCCACATGTTCAACATCATTCTGGAATTCTCTGTCTGAGGAGGATCAGAACAAGCTGAAAGACATATTTGCATCTGTAAATGAGTATGCGATAGACAATCAGGCCGAGCAGTCAGAGAAGGCTCTGCAGGGAATCAAGGACAGCGGAACAGAGATCATCGAGATTTCTGATGAAGAGAGAGCAAAATTCAAGGAGGCTGCACAGTCTTCATATGACGCATTTGAGAAAAATGTCGGTGATTCGGGCAAGGAGATACTTGATCTTCTCCAGCAGGATGTCGCTGATATGAGCAAGTAACATATCATACCAGAGTCTTGCTGTTATATATTTTCACAGCGAGGGACAGCAGCGCATAGTCTTCCTTATTCTGATAGTCAATTGAGAAGATATCATTCAGTTTTTTGAGTCTGTAACGGATGGTGTTCTCGTGCTGGTTCATATAACTGGCCGTGGCAGGGATATCACCGTTGCACTCAATAAAGCTGATTATGGTTGGCAGAAAACTGGTATGGGACTGCATGTCATATTCCAATATGGGATTTATAAATGACATTGCAAATGAATTAAACCAGATGTTGTTCCTTAGTGGAAGGACGATCTGATAGACCCCTATGGAGTCAAAGTGTTTAAATTTATCATTTTGTTTACGGCAGATCTGCTCTGCGCACATACATTCGTTCACGGATATGGCAAATTCTGTAAGATCAAAATGAGCACGGCTGATCCCAACATAGAAATCGTCATATTCAATAGGAAGAGAATATAGAAGATTCTGCGTAAAATCTGTAAATTGTTGTTTGCTTTCAAATGACGGAAGAACAGACATGCTTATAACAATGAGTATTCCACTGTGGTATTTGAGGTAGACACCCGTATCTGACAGAATATCGGAAGTTCGGAGCTTGCCGAAAAGCTTTACGTAGTCGTAGTCTCCATCGCACAAACCGTCTTTGAAGTCAAGGTAGACGGTAAAAAAATTGCTGCAAAGTGATGGGTTAAGCTTCCTGGCGTTTCTCTTGACCAGGGATGTGTTTTCTGATGACTCCAATATTGTGTCTATTATTTTTTCGGCTTCTGACGAACGCTCAATGTTGTCGATCGCCTTGTATATATCAAGGATGAGGTCCTCAAAATAGACAGTTGTCTCATTGAGAATAAATA
>CAKQQK010000059.1:0-18200 GCA_934270935.1 uncultured Coprococcus sp.
TCTTTTATGAGTTCAGTGATCTCACTTATGGTCTGGGCAAGAGGCTCTATTCTGGATATTGCCTGAAGATCGTCCTCTTTGAACGCACTGAGTGTCATATCTATGATATTGTCAGTGGCTTTAAGTGCTGTCTGTATCTCTTTCATTCCCTGGTCTGAGAAGTTTATCTTCTGATCGATTATGTTCCTTGACACCACAAGAAGATTCTCACAGTGGTCTCCGATACGCTCCATGTCACTGAGACTGTTTAAAAGCTCGGATACGTCAAGTCTCTCTGATCTGGACATATTGTTCTGAGATGTAACTTTGAGAAGAAAGTTGTTCAGAGAACTCTCACATTTGTCGATGAAATCTTCGTTCTCTTCAAGCTTTGCAGCATCTTCTTCATTGTACTCAGATATAAGTCCGCAGGCGAGTGAGAAGTTCTCACGTATACAGTCTGCCATGGCAAACATGACGTTTCTTGCCTGTGAGATAGCAATGGCAGGCGTCGAGATAAGTCGTGGGTCCAGGGATGCGAGTTCCTTGTCGATCTTGGATTCTTCGTCGTCCTTTATGATCTTTCCTGTGAGCTTTGCCACCTGATTTGTAAATGGCAGAAGTATGATACTTATGATGAAGTTGAACAGGAAGTGGACATTCGCTATATCTCCACGGTTTACTACCTTTTCCATAAATGGCATATCTATAAAGAGCTGGAGCCCATATACGACAACTACAAAGAATACTGCGCCAAATATGTTGAAGAGGAGGTAGGAGAGTGACACTCTCTTTGCTTTCTTGTTCGCACCGATTCCTCCTAAAATGATGGTCATACACTTACCTATATTCTGACCGATAATAATAGGGATGGCTGTTCCATAGGTTACGACTCCTGTTGATGATATAGCCTGAAGTATACCGACAGAAGCGGATGAACTCTGTATGATGGCTGTCAGTACGAGACCTATGAGTATTCCGAGGAATGGGTTGTTGAATGATGTGAACAGATTCTGGAAGCTTTCTGATTCTTTGAGTGGTGCAAATACTCCCTCCATGGTGTTCATACCGAGGAAAAGTACGCCAAGACCCACAAGAATGCTTGCGACATCGCGCTTCTTGTTGTTCTTTGTGAAAAGTATGATAAATGCACCTATACATATAAGGATAGGAGCAAATGATGACGGTTTTAATAATCTCAAGAAAATGTTGCTTTCGCCGAGATCTCCGAGACGGAGAATCTGTGCTGTTGCGGTACTACCTATGTTTGCACCAAATACAACAGGAATAGCCTGACCGAGCTTCATGATGCCGGCATTTACAAAACCGATGAGCATGATGGTTGTTGCAGCTGAGCTCTGTATGATGGCCGTGACGGCGGTTCCAAGTGTAAATCCTTTTATATTGCCGACTACCTGATTCTTTCCTGTTGTCAGCTTTTCAAGAACTTTTTCAAGACTTCCTCCTGCCAGATTCTTGAGCGAGGCACCCATGAGATTCATTCCGAAAAGGAACAGACCCACACCTCCAAGCAACGTTAAAATTGAAAACAGATCCAAGATAATTGCCCTCCTGAGTAAAAAATATGTCACCTGTGTATAATCCAGGTAAATTCAATGTAATGAATATGCAAAAGCCCATTTGCATTCGATTATATCACAACAGTAGTTTTTGTACTATTGAAAAAATAATGCAATTATTAAAAACATTTCGTCAAATGTAACAATAAATTAGATGGTGGCGGTTATTCTTCAAGTGTGATAAAATGGGTTGACGTTCAATTTAGGAGATGTGAAAGATGTCGATTTTTACAGATAAGAGAGTATTCGGTATAAAGAGAAAGAATTCCAGCGGTATAGCCACTGCAGGCCAGGTATGTGCGAATGATGTTATACTCTGGGTCATCTTTCTCCTTCCTATAAATATAGTGCTCCACGGTGCCGGTCAGTGTTTTGTGGCCATAGGTCTGTTTGCGGGAAATGTCATAGGATGGATATTCCTGTCCAAGAGGATGAACTCGTATGTGGAATTTTCTAAAAAGAAGATACATAATGCACCTGAGCTATTTGCCGCAAGATATGATTCGTGGATACTGAAAGATCTGGTCTCAGTGGTCTGGATCGTGACTCTTGGAGCAATACTTGTATCGGTACTCAGGGTAATAGTGTCGGTTGTGGCGTATTTCATGGATATGGATGAGAGTCTGTGCCTGGCGGCGATCACGGTGTGCCTGGTACTTGCAACTATATTGGTTGACAACCGGTTTATGGGTATCATAAAGACAGTTGTATTTATCCTTGTCATATGCGTATGTCTTGCCATGATAGGACTTATTTTTTACAGGATAGATGTGTATGAACTGCTGGATAATTACAGACGTTCAAGGCTGAGTGGGGGTACAAGCATATATCTGAACATCATGTATTATGATGGAGAGCATATCAGTGTTGGAAGTGCGGTATCCATGGCCGGGGTAGGCCTTGGCTGTATCGCCATGCCGCTTATGTACAAGGGTGTCATAAATATCCGGGATGTGAAGGAACTTGATGCGGGAAGAATATGGGCCATAGCGTTTGAAGGACTCACGATTCTGTCCAGCTGTGTGCTTGCAATGCTCGTGGTTCCTGTTCTTTACCCTGAACGTGTGTATTCAGGAATGAATTCTTTTCAGGTATACAATATGCTTCTCAAAAAACTCCTTGGAAGTGGCACTGTGGCATATGCTGCAAGATTTTTCATGCTTATGGTGTTTGTGCTTGCCGTTGTTGTCATGATGGAATCGCTTATGAGAAATATATGTGAGCATATGAGAGGAATGGTGCCGCCTGTATTCAAAGATCACAGTTATGTGAAGCTTCTGGTTGATATAGGAGTTGTTGTTATTACAGGCATCGCACTGTTTTTGGTGGCAGAATGTTCAAAGTACAACCGTGAGATGATGATAGCTCACAGCTGGGGACTCTGCGCAGCGGCACTTGCTGCACCTCTTATGTTCACGCTTATGTACAGAAATTCCACGAGATCAGGGATGTTTGCCGGTATTATTTCAGGTATAATTGCGTATTTTCTGTGGCAGTATCTACCTATTATAGATAACGGTAGTCTGTCTGAATATTTTTCACTGAGCGGTGATGTGCCGGGATTTCTGGTAAGTGCACTTTTCTGTCTGGTGGTGAGCGCTGCAACGGATAAGAACAGTGAGGATGAGCTGAAGGTATTTGACAGGATGAGGGCAGACCAGTCGTAGAAGCGGAGGAAGATCCAGATTGATTTACAAGATAGCGTGTGTCGGACGTATAAAAGAAGATTATTTTACAGAATTGATAGACAGATACCGCAGGGAGATAGACAAGCGGGACAAGCTTGTGATCTGTGAAGTTCCCGATGAGAGGATCCCACAGAAAAGCGGTGAAAAGGTCAATTCCATGATAATACATGCTGAGGCCGAGAGACTGAAGAATGTCATATCAAGGGACGATTATGTGATAGTGTTGTGCATAGAGGGACGAAAGACCTCCACAGAGGAGCTTAAGAGCAGGATAGAACGTGCGAAGCAGCAGGGATATGGTACGGTTACATTTGTCATAGGGGGATCCCTTGGACTTGATCCGGATATCATAAGGATGGCTGACTATAAGTTCAGCGTGTCTGAGATGACATTTCCCCATCAGCTCATGAGGGTTGCTCTTGCAGAGCAGCTGCAGATCATATCCTCAGGAATGTGAAGATATGTATTTGGATGTGATGAAATGTCACTTGTGATAGGTTATGTTATTCAATATGGTGAATGCCCGGTATACCTGTTCTGAGAGCAGGAGAGCAGACATCTCATCGGATGGGGATATGGAGCAGAGTGAGAATTCTTCCATGCCGGAAGTTAGCCCGCAGTCGTATCCTACATAATAATTGATCTTTGAGATTCCACCCACCGATACGTCATTTATCTGCTTTGCATAGTCCTCGGAAGATATGGTGAGACCATGTGACAGATAATAATTTGCAGTGTTTTTACCGGATGTGAATTTTATCTTGTTCGGGAGACATACTATTTTGAGATTGCAGTATGGGGATACCCTTTTCTGATACTCAGCCATCGCTTTCTGGCATAAAGGGTTGATTTTTTTCTGATTAACGTATATGTTTATATCCATGTGATTTTCTCCGGTTGCAGTATTGGTGGCAGACATCATCTGCCGGACGACAGTTACATTATATAATAAATGATCATATTTACATAGTAGATAATATCACAAATGTGGAGGAAGTTATGCATAAGAAATTACTTGCCCTTGATATTGATGGAACACTGACAAATACTGAAAAAGAAGTTACGCCAAAAACCCTTGAAAAGCTTATCGAGGTTCAGGAGGCAGGACACATAGTTGCCATAGCATCTGGAAGACCGCTTCCTGGCATCAGAAAGATAGCAGATACTATAGAACTCGGCAGATTTGGCGGCTTTGTTCTTGCATTTAACGGCGGAAGGATAGTGAATTACAGCACAGGAGAGGTTGTGTATCAGGCTGTGCTGGACAACGACATAGTAAGAGAGATATATGATTACTGTATAAAGGCTGGATGCGGAATGGTCACATATGACGGCGACAGGGTTATAACCGGAACGGACATAGACGGCTATATGACATTTGAGGCGAGCATCAATCATATGGAGCTGACCAGAATAGACAACTTCCGTGAATATATTGATTTTCCTCTGAACAAATGCCTGATAACGGCTGCGCCCGAGAAAGCAGAGAAAATCGAACAGGAACTTTCTGAGAAATTCGGTGACAAAGTTACCATATTCCGTTCGGAGCCTTATTTCGTGGAGATTATGCCGATGAACGTCCACAAAGCAACGTCCCTTGAGAAGCTGCTCGGAGTTCTTAATATGGATGTGAAGGATCTGATCGCCTGTGGTGACGGCTACAACGATCTTACTATGATCCAGTATGCAGGCGTGGGAGTTGCCATGGCAAATGCCCAGGATATAGTAAAGCAGAATGCGGACTATGTAACACTGTCGAATGATGATGACGGCCTTGTTCCGGTGATGGACAAATTTGTCCTTGGAGACGATATAAAATAAAAAAATGTGAATTATCTATACTTACGTTGAATTTGTAGATTGTTTGTAGTAAAATTCATTTTTGTATGAATTTGAAAGACTAATACACTGTAAATCTAGGAGAATAATATGGGAAATAATAAAGATGGCCGTGACATGGATGCGAACGAGCCGGTGAATAAGAGAGCTTATTCCGGTGAGATGCTGTTTGATGATGACGACGATTATGATGATGATGCGGATGATTACGGTTATGATGACAGCGAATCTGCGGTGACAGATGATCTTTCTGACAGCGCATTTGGACCTGATGAGTATGAAGAGGATCAGGGCGGCGATGATGTAGATGTTGATCCAGAGATGAAGGACACATATGCGTCTGACTATCAGGAAGAAGAGTATTATGATGACGAAGACAATTCGGAATATGCGGAAGATGGACAGGATATGAGTGATAAAACACGAAAGAAAAAGAACAGGGTATGGGGAATCATACTTGCCGTGGAGATCGTGGCAGCAATTGTTATAGGATTTTTGTTTGTAAAGGCGTATATCAACAACACATACAATAAGATGCAGTACAACGAGCTCAAGAATACACATATAAATGAGGACCTTGACGAGGAGACTGTGAAGAAGATGACAGGATATACCAACATAGCACTTTTTGGTATAGATACCCGTGATTCGGGAATGGTTGATGACGGTGTAAGGTCAGACAGTATCATTATATGCAGTATCAACAACGATACACAGGAAGTAAAGCTTGTATCTTTGTACAGAGACACATATCTCGAACTCTGCAATGACAGCCAGTCATATGAGAAGGCTGCGCATGCCTATGCATACGGCGGAGCACAGGGAGCTGTCAATATGCTCAACAAGAATCTTGACCTGAATATCACGGATTATGTGGCAGTCAACTTCACAGCACTCACTGAGGCTATAGACGCACTTGGCGGTATAGATGTGGAGATCAAGGAGTCAGAGCTTTATAAGCTCAATCAGTGTATAGATGAGCAGATGGGTGTGAATGGTATCTACTCAGACTATGTATATGACACAGGTGTTGTTCATCTGAACGGTGTTCAGGCGACAGCATATTCGAGAATCAGAAGTACGGACGAGGGTGATATCACAAGAACCTGGAGACAGAGGACTGTCATATCAAAGATGATCGAGGCTGCAAAGAGCGCCGGAATCTCGAAGCTTCTCGACTGTATAAATGTTGTTGTGGATGATGTGGCATCAAGCTTTACTGAGAAAGAGATCATTGACATGGCGAAGTCATGCTTTGACTACAAACTTTCCACGACTACAGGATTCCCATTCACGATCGCAAGCCCTATGATGGATGGAGTGAGCTACATTGTTGCCTGTGACCTTGCGACAAATGCAACAGCACTTCACCGATTCCTGTTTGACGACAACAACTATACGCCGTCGGTTACAGTACAGAACATCAGTGACAATGTTGTGAATGAATCAGGATATGGCAACACGTTGGACCTCTCAACTTTCCAGGTTGAGGATGATGTGGATTCTATTGCGAATACAGACTGATACAGATGAAGCCTGATATCGAAGAATTAAAACATTAATGAAAAGAACGAATTGAAAAAAATACAAGGCTCTGCTTTAGCGCTCGGTAGACATATGTCGGACTGATGCTAAAACAGAGCCTTTTTACGTTAAGCTTTGTCGGTGATGTCATGTGATATGTTTGTGACAAGTGGTAACTTGTTGTTTGAAATATGGGATATGTATGTTATAATGAGCATTGCGGTGAAACTGGGCTTATATGTCTGGTTTGTTGTAAGCGTTTAATATCAATACAGAATAAAAAAGAAAATACAAAGGATGGATATCGATATGAAGATGGATAGAATTCTGCTCAAGATGAGCGGTGAGGCACTGGCTGGTGAGAAGAAACACGGATTTGATGAAGAGACAGTCAGAGATGTGTCTGGTCAGGTGAAGCAGATCGTAGACAAAGGTATACAGGTGTGCGTAGTCATCGGAGGAGGTAACTTCTGGAGAGGAAGAACATCTGACAATATGGACAGAGTAAAGGCAGATTCCATAGGAATGCTTGCAACAGTCATGAATTGTATATATACGGCAGACAGCTTCCGAAGCTGCGGACTTAAGACACATATCATGACACCTTTTGTGTGTGGCAATATGACAGAGCTTTTTGACAAGGATAAGGCCATAGCTTACATGGAACAGGGAGATGTTGTGTTCTTTGCAGGTGGAATAGGCCATCCATATTTCTCAACAGATATGGCGACAGTTCTCATGGCCATCGAGGTGCAGGCCGATGTGATTCTGTCAGGAAAAGCCATTGATGGCGTATACGACAGCGATCCAAAGATCAACCCTGACGCAAAGAAGTATGACACTATGAAGATGAGCGATATAGTTGACAACAAGCTCGGGGTTATCGATCTTGCATCAGCAGTTCTTGCCATGGAGAACAAGATGCCTATGATGCTTTTTGGTCTTAATGATGAGAACAGTATAGTCAAGGCTGTCACAGGCGGATTTACCGGAACATATGTGACAGCAGAATAAACAGATATTTGGATGTCCATAATTAAAGAAATACATTTTGAGATTAAATATATATTCAGGAGGAATGAAAACAATGTTATCACAGTACGAAGAGAAGATGCAGAAATCAGTGGACAGCCTTGAGGCTGAGTATGCTACCATCAGAGCGGGAAGAGCAAACCCTAACATCCTCAACAAGATCAAGGTTGAGTATTACGGTGTTCCAACACCTATGCAGCAGCTTGCAAACATCACGGTTCCAGAGGCAAGAACTCTTATGATCGCACCATGGGAGCCATCTCTTGTGAAGGAGATTGAGAAGGCTATCATGAATTCTGATCTGGGTATCACACCGAACAACGATGGAAGAAATATCATCCTGAATTTCCCTGAGCTCACAGAGGACAGAAGAAAAGAACTCGTAAAGGATATCAAGAAAAAGGGCGAGGGAACAAAGGTTGCCATAAGAAATATAAGACGTGATGCAAACGATTCTATAAAGAAGATGGAGAAGAACGGAGACATCAGTGAGGACGAGCTTAAGGACAGTGAAGAGAAGATCCAGAAGCTCACAGATAAGTATGTCGGCCTTGTTGACAAAGCTGTTGAGGCAAAGTCAAAGGAAATCCTTACGGTTTAATGAACGGTGATTGTATGAAGAGAGAGATAGACGGAGAATTATTAAACATTCCGGAGCATGTAGCCGTGATCATGGATGGCAATGGCAGGTGGGCTAAGAAGCGTTTTCTGCCAAGAAACTATGGCCATGCTGAGGGAGCAAAGGCTCTGGAGGCTATATGTGAGAATTGTGCGAAGCTTGGCATAAAGTACCTTACCGTGTATGCTTTTTCCACTGAGAACTGGAAGAGATCTGTGGAGGAAGTGTCAGGCATCATGAATCTGTTCAGGAAATATCTTGTTGACAGTATAGAACGCTCAAACAATGCCAATATGCGTGTGAGGCTTATTGGTAAAAGAGAAGGTCTTGCAGACGATATTGTTCAGAAGATGGAAAATCTGGAGCGTGAGACTGCAGGCAACACAGGACTTCAGTTCTATATTGCAATCAATTATGGCGGACGTGATGAGATAGTCAGAGCCACAAAGAAACTTATATCTGACGTACAGGCAGGTGTTGTCAGTGAGGAGAATATTGACGAGTCTGTATTTGGCACATATCTTGATACAGCAGGAGTGCCTGATCCCGACCTGCTCATAAGAACAAGCGGTGAGGAGAGAACATCCAATTTCCTTCCATGGCAGCTTGCATATTCGGAGTTTTATTTTACAGATACGCTCTGGCCTGATTTTGATATGGATTCTTTGGTTAAGGCTGTGAGATATTACAACAAGAGAGAGAGAAGATTCGGAGATGCAAAATAAGTATCCGGAGGGTAGTTTATGAAACAGAGAGTTATAAGTGGTGCAGTTCTTGTTGTTATACTGGCCATTACATTATATTTTGGCGGAATTGTTACATGTGGCTTCATGGGACTTGTGTCACTCATAGGCAATATGGAGCTTCTCAGGGTCTATGGAGTGAACAGGAAAACTCCGGGACTTGTATGTTATATAGCCACAGTTGTATATTATGTGGCTATATATATTGGAAGAATGGATATAATAATACCCATGATGGTTGTATATCTGCTTGTCATGCTGGCAGTTTATGTGCTTGCGTTTCCAACTTATACTGATAAGCAGATCATGGCGTCGTTCATGGACTTTTTCTATGTCAGCGTTATGCTTTCATTTGTATATCTTATCAGGGATATGAAGCATGGACTGGTTCTTGTGCTGCTCATATTTGTAAGCTCATGGATAAATGATACATGTGCGTATTTCGTTGGAAGGGCATTCGGAAAGCACAAGATGGCACCTGTACTAAGCCCTAAGAAAAGTGTTGAAGGTCTTATAGGAGGTATAGTTGGCGCCGGCGTATTTGGTGTGGTGTTTGGAATATTGTTCAACAATTATGTGGAGCATATGAATTACGCACCGGCTATATTTGCGGTTATCGGTGCTGTGGGGGCAGTCCCTGCGGTGATCGGCGATCTGGCCGCATCTGCCATAAAGAGGAATAACGATATAAAGGACTATGGAAAACTGATTCCAGGTCATGGAGGAATATTAGACCGATTTGACAGCATAATATTTACAGCACCTATAATATACTATCTGCTGATGTATTTGCTGTAGAGATGATGGGCAGTGCTCAGTGGAATTACTGGATACTGCCTATTGTGTTTTATCCGCAATCGGCGGTTATAGGAGGAAATCATGAAGAACGTAGCGGTAATTGGTTCCACGGGATCTATAGGAACACAGACCCTTGATATAGCAAGAGCAAATGATGATCTGAACGTGGTGGCACTTGCTGCCGGAAGGAATACCAGGCTTCTTGAAGCCCAGGCCAGAGAATTCAGACCGGAGATAATAGGTATATGGAGCGAGGAGGACGCCAGAGGACTTCGTATAAGCCTTGCAGATACAGACATAAAGGTCGTTTCAGGTATGGAAGGCCTTATCGAGATAGCAGAGCTTGGATCTTCAGACATAGTTGTCACAGGTATAGTGGGTATGATAGGAATCAGGCCTACGATAGCTGCGATAAATGCGGGCAAGGATATAGCCCTTGCAAACAAAGAGACTCTGGTCACTGCAGGACATATCATCATGCCTCTGGCAAAGGAGAAGGGAGTGTCCATACTTCCGGTTGACAGCGAGCATTCCGCCATATTCCAGTCACTTCAGGGCAATGTGCACGGTGACGTGGCGAAGATCCTGCTCACCGCATCCGGTGGCCCGTTCCGCGGCAAAGATACAGAATACTTATCTCATGTGAAGGTTGAGGATGCTTTAAAGCACCCAAACTGGAGTATGGGCAGGAAGATAACTATAGATTCCGCGACAATGGTCAACAAGGGACTCGAGGTTATAGAGGCAAAGTGGCTGTTTGACGTGGAGCCGGAGAACATACAGGTCGTTGTACAGCCTCAGAGCATCATCCATTCCATGGTTGAATACAGGGATGGTGCGGTCATTGCACAGCTTGGAACCCCTGACATGAAGCTTCCTATCCAGTATGCATTGTTCTATCCTGAGAGAAGATTCCTTGCAGGAGACAGACTGGATTTCTGGTCTATGAATTCAATCCTCATAGAAAAGCCGGATATGGATGTGTTCAAGGGACTTAAGTATGCCTATTCTGCCATAGCAGATGGCGGTTCCATGCCTACAGTGTTCAATGCGGCAAATGAGTGTGCAGTTGCGAGATTCCTTGACAGAAAGATTAAATTCCTTGATATATATAAGATCATTGAGGAGTGTATGGCATCACACACAGTGATCCCTGACCCTGACGTGTCACAGATACTTGACACGGAGAAGTGGGTATATGATTTTGTAGAAAGCAGGTGGTAGATTGAACATAATACTTATCATACTTGTATTTGGTGTAATTATTTTTTTCCATGAACTTGGACATTTTATAGTTGCCAAAATGAACCATATAACAGTAAAAGAATTCTCGATGGGTCTTGGACCAAAACTTTTTTCTTTCAACAAGAAGGAGACCCAGTATTCACTCAGACTTATTCCTCTCGGCGGATATTGTATGATGCTCAGTGAGGATGAGGAGGAGAACGAGAACGACGAGAACTCATTTGACAAGAAATCCATATGGGCGAGGATGGCGGTTGTTCTTGCCGGTCCATTTATGAATATAGTGATTGCATTTATATTCTCTGTTGTGATAATACATTTCTGCGGAACAGATCCTGCAACCATTGGCAGAGTTTACAGCGATGAACTTGCACAGGAGAGCGACTATGCTGATATAGCCAAGGAATTTGGTGGTGATTATCCTGCTGCCAAGGCCGGAATACAGGATGGAGATACGGTGCTAAAGATAGGCGGAAGCAGTATCAAGAACTTCCGTGAACTTCAGATATATCTTGAGATATACGGAGACGGATCACCTATAGATCTCACCCTTAAACGAACTGACGGTGAGGTGTATGACACAACCGTATATCCAGTGAAGACAAGTGCAGGCTACAAGATAGGAATAATAAGCTCAGGTTACAAGCTTCCAGAAAATTTTGGTGAGCTCATGAAATATTCAGCTTATGAGGTCAGATACTGGGTGAAGGCTACATTCCTGAGTCTCAAGCTGATCGTAACAAGACAGGTCAGCTCAGATCAGGTGTCGGGTCCTGTGGGCGTTGCGAAGAGCATGAACGACACTTTCAATGAGGCAGCAAAAGTTGATGTGCTCACGGTTCTGCTCAACTGGATGAACTATATAGTTCTTATGTCGGCAAACATTGGAATCATGAACATGCTTCCGATACCGGGACTTGACGGAGGAAGGTTCCTGTTTCTTCTCATAGAGCTCATAACGAGGAGAAAAGTTCCGAAGGATAAGGAGAATATAGTCACAGTCATAGGATTTGTGCTTGTCATGATACTTATGGTTGTCATACTGTTTAACGATATCAAGAATGTATTTTTTAGTTAGAAGCAGCTTATAAGAGGAGGAAAGGCGCCAGTGCCAAGTGTGGGTACTGGCGTTATGAATATATATGAAGACCAGAGAGATAAGAATAGGAGACAGGGTCATAGGCGGGGGCAATCCCATACTTATACAGTCTATGACAAATACGAAGACGAGTGATGTAGAAGCCACAGTTTCGCAGATACTCCAGCTTGAGAAAGCTGGATGTGACATCATCAGATGTACGATCAACGATGAGGCTGCAGCGGATGCGGTGCCGGAGATAAAGAAGAGGATACACATACCGCTTGTGGGAGATATACATTTTGATTACAGACTGGCGATAAAAGCCATAGAAAACGGAGTGGATAAGATCAGGATCAACCCTGGGAATATCGGCGGACAGCAGAATCTTGCAAAGGTTGTGGAGGCTGCAAAGAAGAGAGATATACCTATAAGAGTTGGTGTCAACAGCGGATCTCTTGAGAAGGAGCTGGTACAGAAATACGGCGGTGTCACAGCGGAGGGAATCGTTGAGAGTGCACTTGACAAGGTGAGGATGATCGAGGATCTGGACTATCACAATATTGTCATCAGTATAAAGTCATCTGATGTCATGATGTGCGTTAAGGCCCATGAACTGATTGCAGATAAGACGGATTATCCTCTGCATGTGGGTATAACTGAGTCGGGAACTGTGACAAGGGGAAATATCAAATCATCAGTTGGACTTGGTATCATTCTACATGAGGGTATTGGAGATACCATCAGAGTGTCACTCACAGGAGATCCGGTGGATGAGATATTGTCGGCGAAACTGATACTGAAGGCTCTGGGACTTAGAAAAGGCGGAGTGGAACTTGTGTCATGCCCTACATGTGGAAGAACAGAGATAGATCTCATTGGCCTTGCAAATAAGGTCGAGAAACTTGTATCAGATTATGACAATCTCAATATAAAGGTTGCGGTCATGGGTTGTGTGGTGAATGGCCCGGGCGAGGCAAAAGAGGCTGACCTTGGAATTGCAGGAGGCAAGGGATGTGGTCTTCTCATAAAGAAGGGCGAGATAGTTGGAAGATTGAGCGAGGATGAATTTATACCAGCGTTGAAGCGGGAATTAGACAATTGGAGTGAGTAGAGATTGAACAACGAAGATCGTATTTGGGAACAGGAAAATATAGATCAGATGTACGCAGACCAGATGCAGGCGCAGATGGATTATGAAGCTCAGATGGCGGAGCAGCAGATGTACGAGAGCCAGGTATACGAGCAGCAGGTGTACGAGAACCAGATGTACGAGAGCCAGGTGTATGAGGAGCAGATGAATGCGGATATGCAGCATGAGAGTGCGCCTTATACTTATGAGGAAAAAAGAGATACTGAAGAAAATGCTGCAGGTGACATGGGAGATGGCGCTGCGCAGAATGTGACAGTAGGAGAAAGCCGAGAGTCTGAAATGTCTTCTGAGCCGGAGAAGTCTGTGGATACTCCGGCTGCCAGCAGCGCTGATGAAGATACGGAGCAGGCAGAGCTTTTCATGGAGGTCTTCCCGGGGGTGGAGATGACGAAGGAGCTTGCCGGACTTTTCACAGAGGTATATGTCACCAAGATAACTATATATGATAAGAAGAGCATTCTTCAGATAGATATAAGATCGAGGCATATAATCAGCAGGCCTAACATAGAGAAAGCTGAGGAGTGTGTAAAGAAATATCTCCAGAGCAGCAGGAGATATACGGTAAATATCAAGGAACACTATACGCTGTCTACGCAGTACAATCTTGATGCCATAGTAAAGGCATATGAGGATAGTATACTGTATGATATAAGGTCATTCAGCAATGTCGGTTACAGGCTGATCGCAAAGTCTGTGGGCGACTGGTACTGCGATGGGGATGCCATAACCATCGCCATAGAGGACAGCAAGATAGCCAGGATTCATGCAGATAAGATCAAGAGTTATATGGAGGATATGTTCCAGGATAGATTCGACCTTTCTGTGAATGTGGCATTTGAGTACAGTGAGGCGGATAAAGAGAAGCTGCGAAAGGCAAGTGCACTTGTGGAGCAGCAGAAGATAGACGCCATACTCAGCAATCTGAGAGACCATGGAGACATAATCGTCGATGGAAAGGCTGTAGACAAGGATAAGCTCGGAGTTGCTGAAAAGGGCAGCAAGCCTGATGAGGGAAAAAAGAGCGAGGATACGAAGACTCAGCCGGTATCTTCCGGGGGAGATTCCGGACAGAAGTCTGGTGGAGAAAAGGAGAAATATGGCAGAAGACGCAGGTATTCAGATGATCCTGATGTGTTCATCGGAAGAGATGTGGAAGGACAGCTTCTTGAGATATCCAGTATAAATGATGGTATCGGAGAGGTAGTCATCCACGGACAGATCATGAATACCGAGGAGAGAGAACTGAGAAACGGCAAGATCATACTGACCGGATACATAACGGATTTTACCGACACCATCGGTTTCAAGATGTTCTGCAGCCCTGAGGATATGGAAGTGTACCGCGAGGAGATACAGAAAGGGCAGTTCTACAGGATGAAAGGACTTGCAGAATTTGACTCGTATGCCAAGGAAGTCATGATATGCAGAGTGCTTGGCATGAAACACATACAGGATTTCCGCGTGCCAAGAATGGACACTTATCCGGAGAAGCGAGTTGAGCTTCACATGCATACCAAGATGAGTGAGATGGACAGTGTAGTTGATATAGAGACTATAGTGAAGCGTGCCAGTGACTGGGGACACCCTGCTATAGCCATCACGGATCACGGTGTTGTACAGGCTTTCCCTATAGCAAACCACACCAAGGGACTTAGAAAGGATTTCAAGATCATCTATGGTGTGGAGGGATATTTTGTAGACGATCTCAAGGATCTCGTAAAGAATTCCAGAAACCAGAATATTGATTCGGAGTACGTCGTATTTGATATAGAGACGACCGGACTTTCCAAGAAGCACAACAAGATCATAGAGATCGGTGCAGTCAAGGTGAAGGATGGAGAGGTGATTGATACCTTCTCTGAATTCATCAATCCGGGCGTGCCGATTCCATACCAGATAGAGCAGCTTACATCGATCAACGACGATATGGTCAAGGATGCTCCTATGTTTGATGTTATTGTTCCAAAGTTCGTGGAATTCTGCGGAGACGACATAGTGGTCGCACATAATGCGTCGTTTGATACGGGATTTGTCAGAAAAAATGCTGAGGAGCTGGGACTTAAGTTTGACAACACGGTGCTCGACACCATGACACTCAGTCATATCCTGCTCCCGGAGCTTGGTAAATTTACCCTGGACAGAGTATGTAAAGAGTTGAAGATTGTAAATGCGCATCACCACAGAGCCATAGATGATGCGGATGCTACATCAAAAGTATTTTTCAAGCTTATGGATATGATGAAGGATAAGGGTGTTAAGACCATGGACGATCTAAATGTATTGGGTAGTACATCTCCGGATGCCATCAAGAAAGCCCGAACGTACCATGGTATCATACTTGCAAAGAATGAGATAGGCAGGGTTAATCTGTACAGACTTATATCTGAGTCCCATCTGACGTATTTTGCAAGAAGACCTAGAATGCCGATGAGTCTCATAAACAAATACCGTGAGGGATTGCTCATAGGTTCCGCCTGTGAAGCCGGGGAACTGTTTCGTGCTATTGTTGACGATGCCCCGGATGAGGAGATAGTGAGACTTGTAAACTGGTTTGACTATCTGGAGATACAGCCGCTTGGCAACAATGAGTTCATGACAAGGGATGTAAAAGATCCAAAGACCATGGATGATCTGATCGGATACAATAAGAGGATCGTTGAGCTCGGTGAGATGTTCAACAAACCTGTTGTAGCTACGTGTGATGTGCATTTCCTCAATCCTGAGGATTACATATACAGAGCAATAATCATGAAGAGCAAGGGATTTGATGACGCTGACATGCAGCCGCCTCTGTATTTCAGAACCACAGAGGAGATGCTGGCGGAATTTCAGTATCTTGGAAGTGACAAGGCCAAGGAAGTGGTCATCACCAATACAAATCTGATCGCTGATATGATAGAGAGGATAGAGCCTGTCAGACCGGACAAGGCACCTCCTATCATCGAGAATTCTGATCAGACGCTGACTGATATATGTTACACGAAGGCACATGAGATATATGGACCGGATCTTCCACCTCAGGTTCAGGAGAGACTGGACAGGGAGCTTCATTCCATCATATCTAATGGATTTGCGGTTATGTATATCATCGCGCAGAAGCTTGTGTGGGATTCAAATGACCACGGTTATCTCGTTGGCTCAAGAGGTTCGGTAGGTTCGTCATTTGTGGCGACTATGGCTGGTATCACGGAAGTAAATCCGCTGTCGGCACATTACATTTGTCCAAAGTGCCATTTTGTGGACTTTGATTCTGAGTTGGTAAAGTCGTACTCAGGAATGAGTGGATGTGATATGCCGGATCGCGATTGTCCGAAGTGCGGAACCCCGCTTATAAAGGAGGGACATGACATTCCGTTCGAGACCTTCCTGGGATTCAACGGAGACAAGGAGCCTGATATCGATCTGAACTTCTCAGGTGAATATCAGTCAAAGGCTCATGCATATACTGAAGTTTTGTTTGGTAAGGGCAAGGCATTCAAGGCTGGAACCGTCGGCGGTGTGGCTGAGAAGACAGCATTTGGCTATGTGTACAATTACTTCAAGGATCACGCAAAGGAGAAACTTGAGGAAGAGGCCAAAGCGTCCGGAATGAGTGAGAAGGAGATCAAGAAGTATGCGGAAGAAAATGCAGTCGTTACCAAGAGGCGCTGCGAGATGGAGCGTCTGGCACTTGGCTGTACGGGTGTCAGGAGAACCACGGGACAGCATCCGGGCGGTATGATAGTTCTTCCGAGGCATGAGGAGATATATTCATTTACGCCGATACAGCATCCGGCAAATGATGTGAACAGTGATATCATCACGTCACATTTCGAGTACCACTCCATCGATCATAACCTGCTGAAGCTCGATATCCTGGGACATGATGATCCGACCATGATAAGGCGTCTGGAGGATCTGACAGGACTTGACGCCACAAAGATCAGGCTGGATGACAAGGATGTCATGGAACTTTTCCACAGCACCAAATCTCTGGGTATCACTCCGGAGGACATAAATGGTATACCACTTGGAAGCCTGGGTGTGCCTGAGTTCGGAACTGATTTTGCTATGCAGATGCTTATAGATGCCAAACCCACATGTTTCTCAGATCTTGTGCGAATAGCGGGACTTGCACACGGAACCGATGTATGGCTGGGCAACGCTCAGGAGCTCATCAAGTCGGGAAAGTGTACTATATCTACGGCCATCTGCTGCCGTGATGATATCATGGTATATCTGATCCATATGGGACTTGACGCAGGACTTGCATTCAACATCATGGAGAAGGTTCGTAAGGGAATAGTAGCTAAGGGCAAATGCGACAAATGGGATGACTGGAAGGCGGAGATGGCTGCCCACGGAGTACCGGACTGGTACGTGTGGTCATGCCAGAAGATCAAGTACATGTTCCCGAAGGCACATGCTGCGGCGTATGTCATGATGGCGTGGAGAATTGCATGGTTCAAGGTCAATTATCCGCTTGAATACTATACGGCATTTTTCAGTATCAGGGCTGATGATTTCAGCTATGAGATGATGTGTTTTGGCAAGGAGCGAGTGCTGTATTTCATAAATGAGATCAGCAAGGTGGATAAGAGCAAGCGATCAGCCAAGGATGAAGGCAAGCTCAAGGATCTGAAGATAGTGCTTGAGATGTATGCCAGAGGCTATGATTTCGTGCCTATCGATATATACAAGGCAAAAGCGGACAGATTCCAGATCATAGATGGAAAGATCATGCCTTCATTTGCATCTATAGAAGGAATGGGAGAGAAGGCTGCCCAGCAGCTCTATGACGCTGCCCAGAAAGGACCATTCCTCTCAAAGGAGGAGATCAATGAGCGTGCCAAGATAGGAAAGGGCACGATAGAGAAGATGAGTGAACTCGGAATCCTTGATGGAATGCCGGAGACTAATCAGCTGTCGCTGTTTGACTTTAT
>CAKQQK010000060.1:0-17781 GCA_934270935.1 uncultured Coprococcus sp.
GTGGCATCGGGACTTCTTCCAAAGTCCGTAAGCAGCGCACTCAGTCTGGCACTCTACGGAATGTTTGTCGCCATAGTCATGCCGGTTGCGAAGAAGTCGAGACCGGTTGCCATAGTGGCACTTGTGGCTGCTGCAATATCATGCGTGCTGTATTACGTTCCTATATTTAAATTCATATCGACGGGACTTGCCATAATCATAAGCACGGTGGCGGCTTCCGTGATAGGAGCTATATTCTTCCCTGTGGGAGCTGCAGAGAAAGCGGAGAATGAGGAAGAACAGGAAAATGAAATGCAGAGGGAAGATATAAATGGTGATACTGATGGTACTGATGTGGTAACTGGAGATATATCATGCAGGATGAAAACGCCGGATCAAAATAAAACGTCAGACCAAAATAAAACGGAGGTGCAGTGATGAATATATACATATATATAATAACCATGGCGGTTGTCACTTATCTCATAAGAATGGTGCCGCTTGTGGCGTTCCGCAGGAAGATAGAGAACAGATTTGTCAATTCATTCCTCTATTATGTGCCGTATTCATGTCTCACGGCGCTGACACTTCCGTCCATTTTATACAGTACGGAGAGCATCATAAGCGCGGTGTGCGGATTTGTGGCAGCACTCATACTTGGAATAAAGCAGAAGGGACTTATAGTTGTGGCAGCTGCGGCATGTGTGACCGTGTTCGTGGTGGAGTGGATATTGAAGCTTGTGTAGAAGGAGGTAGCAGGGATACCTGCAGATAATATATGAGATTTCCGAAATTTATAAAAAGGGGCGATACGATAGGTTTCGTTGCGCCATCATTTGGCTGTGATACGGAGCCGTATAAGACTGCATTTGGCAGGGCGCAGGAGAACTTCAGGAATATGGGTTTTGGTATACAGATCGGGCCAAATTGTTATACCGGTGAGGGCATAGGAATCAGCAATAAGCCTGAACTGTGCGGGCAGGAGATAAATGACTATTACACATCGGAGAAGAACGATGCACTCATATCCTGCGGCGGCGGTGAGCTCATGTGTGAGATACTTAACTATATTGATTTTGACAGGCTGAGGGCAGCAGAACCGAAGTGGTTCATGGGATATTCGGACAATACAAACCTCACGTTTCTGCTCACCACTTTGTGTGATACGGCATCCATATATGGTCCGTGTGCGGCGGCATTTGGACAGGAGCCGTGGCACCGATCGATTGCGGATGCTATGGCGGTTCTTCAGGGACAGAAACTGTCATTTGCCGGATACGACGGATGGGAGAAGGAGTCCCTCAGGGATGAGGAGCATCCATTTCTGCCGTACAATATCACGGAGCCGAGGGTGATAAAGGGCTATCCAGAGAAGTTCCAGGTGAGTGGGCGCATGATAGGCGGCTGTATGGATTGTCTGGTGAACCTTATAGGAACAAAGTTTGACCGTGTTGGCGAATTCCTTGAGAGATATAAGGATGATGGATTTATCTGGTTCCTCGAGTCCTGTGATCTGAACGTCATGTCCATAAGACGTGCCATGTGGCAGATGGATGGTGGCGGATGGTTCAGATACTGTAAGGGCTTTATGATCGGCAGACCGCTGCAGTTCGGACAGGAGATGATGGGCCTTGACCAGTATCAGGCTGTGCTGGGAATCATAGGAAAATACAATGTGCCTGTTGTGATGGATGTGGATCTCGGACATCTGTCACCGATGATGCCTGTGGTATGCGGCAGCATGGGAACTCTTATGGTGGACGGCCAGGATATGAGTCTTTCCATGGAGATGAGGTAGGTTTAAAAACAGTGGCACGTATATGAGCATATAAATACGAAACTTTTCATGAAGATAAAGTAGAGAGAAGCCTATAGGCTGTTTGGGTGGCTGAAAAAGGCTGAAAATGGTTGAAAAAATAAAGGAAAAAAATAAAAAATACTATTGTGAAAAAAAATATATCGTGCTACACTAGGTGGCAGATATGACAAAGGCATAGACGGAAAGAGTAGTGTGATGGAGGCATCCAGAGAGAGCTGCATATGTGAATCAGATAGAGATCGGTCATATGAGATCAGTTAGAGATCAGATATTAATTCTGAACATATGGTGGGAGCAGCTTATGATATATCACATGAAAACCACTCCCGAGCCGTGCGCGATATAAGCGTCACCGCGTAGCTGCGTTAAAGGCATAATTGAGTTAAAAGTTAAGGTGGAAACGTGCATGCGCACCCTTAGATAGATTATATCTAGGGGTGCTTTTTTAGTTGTTACAGGAAGCTCATGTAAACCAGACGCCGGGCAGAATATATATTGATGTCTGCTGCGTCTGCAACGTATTTTCACTTTATAAGAAGTAAGAAGGAGAACTGACATGGTTAATTTCAAAGAAGACGAACAGCTTAAGACACTGAATCATTCCTGTGCACATCTTATGGCACAGGCTATCAAGCATCTGTACCCACAGGCAAAGTTCTGGGTAGGACCGGTAGTTGCTGAAGGATTCTACTATGATGTAGATCTCGGCGATGACGTTATCAGAGGCGAGGAAGATCTCGCAGCCATCGAGAAGGAGATGAAGAAGGTTGCCAAGAGCGGCAAGAAGATCATCCGCAAGGAGATATCCAAGGAAGAAGCTCTTGAGATGTTCAAGGATGACGAGTACAAGCTCGATCTTATAAATGGACTTGAGGATGGAACGATCACATGCTATGAGCAGGGTGATTTCACAGACCTCTGCCGTGGACCTCACGTAGACAATGTAAAGCTTTGCCGTAACTTCAAGCTCATCAGACATTCAGGAGCTTACTGGAAGGGCGACAGCAAGAACAAGGTTCTTCAGAGAATATATGGTGTGTGCTTCCCTACAAAGGAGGAGCTTGAGGAGCATCTTCAGTTACTTGAGGAGGCTAAGGAGAGAGACCACAGAAAGATCGGCAAAGACATGCAGCTCTTCATGGTCGATGACCTCGTAGGACGTGGACTTCCAATGTTCCTTCCAAAGGGATATACAGTATGGCAGGAGCTTGAGAACTATATCAAGCGCAAGGAGAGAAAGCTTGGCTACCTCCACGTTATGACACCTTGTGTAGGTACAGTAAACCTCTACAAGACATCAGGTCACTGGGATCACTACAAGGACAACATGTTCCCTGCAATGGAGATGGAGGGAGAGTCATTTGTACTTCGTCCAATGAACTGCCCACACCACATGATGATATATGCAAACAAGATGCACTCATATAAGGATCTTCCTATCAGGATCGCTGAGATCGCACACGACTTCAGATTTGAGGCAAGTGGTACACTCAAGGGTATTGAGAGAGGAAGACACTTCTGTCAGAACGATTCACATATATTTGTGACACCAGACCAGATCGAGGAAGAGTTTGCAGGAGTTGTTAAGCTGATATTTGACACATACAAGGATTTCGGAATCACAGATTACAGATGCGTACTGTCACTCCGTGACCCAGAGGACAAGGTAAAGTATCACGATGACGATGAGATGTGGAACACAGCAGAGAACGCTCTCAGAAGAGTTCTTGATGATATAGGAATTGATTACACAGAGGAGATCGGTGAGGCTGCATTCTACGGACCAAAGCTTGATGTAAATGTTAAGCCGGCCGTAGGAAATGAGTACACACTCTCGACATGTCAGCTTGACTTCTGTCTGCCAGCCAAGTTCGATCTGAAATATATCGACAAGGACGGTGAGAAGAAGACACCTGTAGTTCTCCACAGAGCTATACTTGGATCTCTCGACAGATTCATGGCTTACATCCTTGAGGAGACAAAGGGAAATCTTCCAACATGGCTTGCACCTGTACAGGTAAGAGTTATGCCTGTAAAGACAGACAACGAGGATCTCATGGCATATGCTCACAAGGTTGTTGATGCCCTTGATGCCATCGACGTTCGTGTAGAGCTCGACGACAGAGCAGAGAAGCTTGGTTATCGTATGCGTGAGGGTCAGGTCCAGAAGGTTCCATACCTTCTCGTAATCGGATTCAACGAGGCTGAGAACGGAACAGTATCATACAGACTCCACGGTGAGGCTGACACAACAGTTCTTCCACTTGACGAGTTCGTACAGAAGATCGACACAGAGATCAAGACAATGGCTCATAAGTAAGAGCAGATATGATAAATACAAAGGAGTCCTGTAATACATGTTATTGCAGGGCTCTTATTTTTGCTATCGCCAATGTTTGGAGGCTATGCTATACTAATTACATTAGACTTTAGGAGGTATGTATATGGGCAGTTATTTGAATCCGGGAAATGATCTGTTTAAAATGGCAAGGCAGTCACAGATTTTTATAGATAAAAGTGGATTGATAGATGTAACTAATAAGAGCCTTGGAACTTTACAACGCTATATGTGTGTAAGTCGTCCAAGAAGATTTGGTAAGTCGATGGCTGCTGATATGCTTGCGGCATATTATGGAAGATGTGCGGATTCTATGCATTTGTTTCACAATCTTAAGATAGAAGGCAGCGACACATTTGAAAAGCATCTCAATCAATATGACGTTATAAAAGTGGATATGCAGGAATTTCTCAGTGCGACTGATAATGTTGCAGATATGCTTAAACTGATACAGGACAGACTTATCAGAGAATTGGTGAGCGCGTATCCGGAATATGTATGCACGGACAATCTGGTATTTGCCATGAAAGATATATACTCGGCAACTAAACATCCGTTTGTTATACTTATAGATGAATGGGATTGCCTTTTTAGAGAATACGAGCAGGATAAGGATGCACAGAAGAAATATCTTGATTTTCTGAGGTCGTGGCTAAAGGACAAGGATTATGTTGCTCTGGCATACATGACTGGAATTTTGCCGATAAAAAAATATGGTTCACATTCCGCTCTTAATATGTTTATGGAATATTCAATGACTGATCCGGGAAATCTGGCAGAATATTTTGGATTTACGGAGACAGAGGTAAGGGAGTTGTGCGAACGGTATAATATGGAGTTTGATGAGGCAAAGGACTGGTACAATGGATATCATCTGGTGTCGCACACTGCTTCAGGAGATTTGAAATTCTCTATGTATAGTCCAAAGTCAGTTGTTGAGGCTATGTTGCGTCATAGATTTGGCACATACTGGAATCAGACTGAGACATATGAGGCGTTGAAGATATATATCCAGATGAATATGGATGGACTTAAGGATGCGGTGGTAAAGATGCTGGCGGGTGAGAGTGTCCATGTCAACACCGGAACGTTCAGCAATGATATGACTACATTTGCATCAAAGGATGATGTTCTTACGCTTCTTGTTCATTTGGGGTATCTCACATATAACAGTGATATTGAAACTGTTGCGATTCCAAACAAAGAGGTCTCTAAGGAGTATGTAAATGCTATAAGCACGATGCAATGGAATGACGTTACCCGTGCAGTTGATGGGTCAAGAAAACTTCTGGAATCACTGTGGAACATGGATGCCCAGGCGGTTGCTGACGGTATAGAATCAGCACATCAGGAGATACCATCAATTGAATACAATGATGAGAATTCGCTCAGTTGTACAGTAAACCTGGCATTTTATTTCGCGAGAGAGTATTACAAAATAGTTCGTGAACTTCCTGCGGGGAGAGGATTTGCTGATATTTGTTTTATTCCTAAGACCAGACATCTGGATAAGCCGGCAATCGTAGTTGAGCTAAAATGGGATAAGGATGTTCAGGCTGCTATAGATCAGATCCGGGAAAGAAAATATGTGGATGCATTGAAAAACTATAAAGGCAATTTGCTTCTTGTTGGGATAAATTACGACAAAAAGACCAGAAAACATGAGTGTAAGATAGAAAAGCTGGAAAAATAAGTAAGATATAGTGCAATTAGATATTTAATAATAGAGGAGACGGACTGCATAGTTGGTCTCCTATTTTTACACCACAGGTTCACTTACCCTGTCCGCAAGGACAGGGTATTATTTTTTTGTAAATAAATGCATAATGTGAGGGGGCATAGGATATGAGACATGGATATAAGTTTATACGTGAGAGTGGCTGCGAGCATGACGATGATTATCTCAGTCATCTTTTTAACGATATTTTCTGTTGGACGAATGGCACATATAAGCTCTGTTATACACGCCCGGATATGGAGACCGTGAACGGAGATAATATACTCGACATTGAGAATGGGGAGAATAAAATACTGTCATTTGACTATTATATGCAGCTTCTTGTATGCAAGAGAAATGACCGGGAAAATACAGAAAATGATAAGAAGGCAGATAACGAAGAAAGCGATAGAGATGAGTGGGAGACTTTGATAAATGCGGCGGCATACGACTTCCCAAATGTCAGGCAGCTCAAGGCGGATATACGGACTATACTTGATTCAGACATGGAAGATGCCCAGATCGTGAGGAATAATAGCGGAGAACCGTATGAAAAAGTGCTTTGTCTTGGGACGGAGGGGACATATGTGGAGGATGGATATGTTCTCAGAAGGATAAAGAGATACCCGGAGTGTGATAAGCCGGATCGGTATGAGCTGGAGATAGGTACAAATTGTGGGGCAGTTCCTGACAGTGCACATTTTTACCGTCTGATCGATCTGGACAGGGAGGATATCCGATGTCTGTATACATGCGTTACGAGATTCATAGAAAATGCTGAGGACTTGTATAATCACCGGCTGAAACTTCGCTGGGATAGAGAAAAGCATAACAAGAGAATTGATGGCGAAGTTCTGATGTGCATGGAGAACAGCTTTGAGCTTGTCACCGAAGGCGAAGAGCTGGCCGGTATCAAATATTGGGATTTTAGAGGCGAAAAGCTGACAAAGGAATATAATTCGAGGGTTAGGTCTATAGATGGCGATGCTGGCAGTATTGATCTGGAAAGTGGTGAAATGCTTTATATGGATCAGATATATTCAATAGATAAAAAAAGACCTGCCGAGAAAATGCTGTGCATGGGTGTGGAGGAGATAGCCGAGGATTTCTGTAACAGCATACTTGTGAAGACGGTGACGATGCTGGATGATTTTGAGACCATGGAGGTATCTGATCTCTGCGAAAAATATGGTGAATACATAGATAACAGGTATTATATGTACCGTGAGGAACACGGATTTGAGATGCCGGAAGATGTGCTTTCTGGGGATGGTGTAAAGTCGTATGTTGAGAAAGTTGTGCGGATTTTGAAGTCAAAAATATAAAAAATGTATTGGAGGAACCGCTATGAACGAAGTTCATACTCGGAATCGGTTCCGATGACCTGCCCCGCTCGTGTAAGCGAGAGGGGCGATACATAAACGCAAATATAATTTAAATGCAATAGTTGTCTGCCGCTTCAGGTCTTTCTGCCACAAGGTCAGCGATGGTGGTGGTGTCTATCACGTCCCGGATCGCTTTGTCCAGTCTGCGCCAGAGACCTATTGTGGAGCATCTTGCCTCGCGTTCGCATTGGAATTCATCTGCATCAAGACATGCAACAGGTGATATGCCGCCTTCGGTTAGTCTGAGTACCATTCCAACTGTTATGTCTTCAGGGGCTTTCCGGAGAAGATAACCTCCCTGCGGTCCTCTGGTGCTCTTCACCAGTCCGCCTGAGTTCAACACAGAAGTGATCTGCTCAAGGTATTTCTCGGATATTTCCTCCTGTGCGGCAACATCCTTGATGCTCACTGGCTTGCCGTCTGTCCTCGATGCTATATTTATAAGAAAACGCAGAGCGTAACGCCCTTTTGTGGATACTTTCATAATATAAACCTCCCAAATGCCTGTATTTACTGATGATTTCATATCATTTACATGTCTATTATAACATCTGAAAAAAAACAATCAAGATAATTCATAAAAAACCTATTGACAAAGTGGGAATTAGGCTGTAATATACAGCTATGCTTAATTCATAGTTTCCGAGTAGGAATTATGTGAAAAGTAAAAATAATCACAGAAATGATACGATCAAGTCAAATTTCAAAGACGGAAATCGAGAAAGAGGTGTTGATATGCTGGGAAGGACATTTAAACCACAGTACCTTAACGAAGACAGACGAATGTGTTGCATAGAAGTCATGTGTTGCTGCTGTTAAAGCGAACACAGAACAAATTATCATGACACAGATATAAATAACAGATCATACATAATAGACAGAGAATAATAAAGAAGAGTATAATGCCACATGAGCTCACATACATGACAAGATGGATGGGCAGGTGCGCATGACAGATAAAATATTTGAATTTAAGGAGAATAAGATCATGGCAAAGAAGACAAGAGCAGAGAGAAATTTAAAGTTTGAGACATTACAGTTACACGTAGGACAGGAGACAGCAGATCCGGTTACAGATGCAAGAGCGGTACCAATCTACCAGACATCATCATTCGTATTCCACAACTCACAGCATGCAGCTGACAGATTCGCACTCAAGGATGCCGGCAACATCTACGGAAGACTTACAAATCCAACAGAGGATGTATTTGAGAGAAGAATCGCAGCCCTCGAGGGCGGAGTTGCAGCACTGGCAGTTGGCTCAGGTGCAGCAGCAGTAACATACACAATTCAGAACCTTGCACTTGCAGGAGACCACATCGTAGCAGCAAAGAATATCTACGGCGGAACATACAATCTCCTTGCACATACACTCAAGGATTACAATGTAGATACAACATTCGTTGATCCACTTGATCCACAGGCATTTGAGGATGCTATCCAGGAGAACACAAAGGCCCTCTACATCGAGGTTCTTGGAAATCCTAACTCAGAGGTTTCAGATATCGAGACAATTGCAAAGATCGCTCACGCACACAAGATTCCACTTGTGATCGACAGCACATTTGCAACACCATACCTCGTAAGACCTATCGAGTACGGTGCGGACATCGTAGTTCACTCAGCGACAAAGTTCATCGGTGGACACGGAACAACTATCGGTGGTGTCATCATCGACAGCGGTAACTTCGACTGGAAGGCATCAGGTAAGTTCCCACAGCTCACTGAGCCAAATGAGAGCTACCACGGTGTAAGCTTTGTAGACGCAGCAGGTCCTGCAGCATTTGTCACAAGGATCAGAGCTATCCTTCTCCGTGACACAGGTGCTACGATCTCACCAATACACTCATGGATATTCCTTCAGGGACTTGAGACACTGTCACTCCGTGTTGAGAGACATGTGTCAAATGCACTCAAGGTAGTTGAGTACCTGAACAACCATCCACTTGTTGAGAAGGTAAATCACCCTTCAGTATCAACAGATCCTGAGCAGCAGAGACTGTACAAGAAGTACTTCCCTAACGGCGGTGGTTCGATCTTCACTTTTGAGATTAAGGGCGATGCAGAGACAGCCAAGAAGTTCATCGACAATCTGGAGATATTCTCACTTCTTGCAAATGTCGCTGATGTTAAGTCACTGGCTATCCACCCGGCATCAACAACTCATTCAGAGCTGAATGAGGCTGAGCTTATCGATCAGGGAATCAAGCAGAACACGATCAGACTTTCAATCGGTACTGAGAACATAGACGATATCATCGAGGATCTTGACGAGGCATTCAAGGCAATCCAGGAGTAATCGATATAAATAATGAATATAAGACGGCGCTGGCTTTGGATGACATTTTGAATGACATGCTGAAACCCGGCGTCGTTTAAAGCGGATGGACACTGAGCAGAATATAAGAGAATACTACAAATAGTGAACGTAATAAATATCAGGAAAGGTAATGGTAAAATAATATGAGTAATATATATAAGAGCGCAGCAGAGCTTATAGGTAAGACTCCACTTCTGGAGCTTTCAAACATAGAGAAGAAGAATGATCTCAAGGCAAATATCCTTGCGAAGCTGGAGTACTTTAACCCAGCAGGAAGTGTTAAGGACAGGATTGCATTCCAGATGATCGAGGATGCGGAGAAGGACGGCACACTTAAGCCGGGCGCAACCATCATCGAGCCTACATCAGGCAACACAGGTATCGGTCTTGCATCCATAGCAACAGCCAAGGGTTACAAGGCGATCATCGTTATGCCTGAGACCATGAGCGTTGAGAGACGTAACATCATCAAGGCATACGGTGCTGAGATAGTTCTCACAGACGGAACAAAGGGAATGAAGGGAGCCATCGCAAAGGCTGATGAGCTTTCAAAGGAGATCCCTGGCAGCTTTGTAGCCGGACAGTTCGTAAATCCATCCAATCCAAAGGCACACAGACTCACAACTGGTCCTGAGATCTGGGAGGACACAGACGGTAAGGTAGATGTATTTGTAGCCGGTATCGGAACAGGCGGAACTATCACGGGTGTTGGCGAGTATCTGAAGGAGAAGAATCCAGATGTAAAGGTCATCGCCGTTGAGCCTGCCACATCACCAGTTCTTTCAAAGGGTGTTTCTGGAGCACACAAGATACAGGGAATCGGTGCAGGATTTGTTCCTGACACACTTAACACAAAGGTATATGATGAGATCATCGCTGTTGAGAATGATGACGCATTTGCAGCAGCAAAGGAGATCGCATCAGCAGAGGGAATCCTCGTAGGTATCTCATCAGGTGCAGCTTACTTTGCAGCAAAGCAGATCGCAGAGCGCCCTGAGTATGCAGGCAAGAACATCGTAGTACTTCTTCCAGACAGTGGAGACAGATATTACTCAACTCCGTTATTCGGCTAAATGGATATAAAGTAATTGCTGTGATATAGAATTTATATGGAAAAGCCACCACATCGTGATATGATGTGGTGGCTTTTTTTGAAAATACCTTTAATTAGCTGCATAAATAGCAGACAATCGGATAACCTTAAAATTAAGAGAATTTTGAGGGGAAATGCCCTTAATTGGGTTGACATTCCCTTAAAACATGTTAATATTTAAGGGAAAAGGAGTGGGCTAAGGGAATGAGAACTTTTAATTACAGTAAAATAAAAGAAGAAAAATGGGATTCTGAAGTGCTTGGACTCATAGCTGCAATATATAGATATGCAGGTAAACAGGAACTGTATTTAAGACAGCGTCCGGATGAACTGGATAAGCTTGTGGAGATAGCAAAGATCCAGAGCACGGAGGCGTCCAATGCCATAGAGGGTATAGTCACAACAAATACAAGAATAAAGCAGTTGGTTGAGGAGAAGACCACACCGAAGAACAGAGCCGAGGAAGAGATAGCAGGTTACAGGGATGTGCTGGGGGTTATACATGAAAGCTTTGATGCGATACCTATAACTCAGAATTATATACTTCAGCTGCATAAGATGTTGTACAGTCATATGAATAACCCATTTGCAGGAAGAACAAAGACTGTGCAGAATTATATCAGCGCAACTTATCCTGATGGGCATACGGAAGTTCTGTTCACGCCGATGGCTCCATTTGAGACACCGGAAGCACTGGACAGGGTATGTGGGGAATACAACAGAGTGATCGGTAATTTCGAGGTGGAGCCGCTGATCGTCATTCCTGTTTTCATACATGATTTTCTGTGCATACATCCGTTTAATGATGGCAATGGCAGAATGAGCAGACTGCTCACAACGCTTCTGCTATATAGAAGTGGATTCTATGTAGGAAAGTATATTTCCCTTGAGGCTAAGATCGCAGGAAATAAGGAGTTATATTATGAGTCACTTGGAAAAGCGCAGACAGGCTGGCATGAGGGCACGGAGGATGTGATTCCGTTTATAAAGTATCTCCTTGGAACGATACTTGCTGCTTATAAGGATTTTGAGGATCGCTTTGCAATTGTAGAGGAAAAGCTGCCGGCGATTGAGATGGTTCGAAAAGCAATATTGCTGAAAATAGGAAAGTTTACAAAGCAGGATATAATGGAACTTTGTCCAGCCCTCAGCATCAGTTCGGTAGAGGGAGCACTCAGAAAACTCGTAAAAGAGGGCGATATAGGCAGAGGCGGTACAGGCAAGTCTACCTATTACGTCAGAATGAAATAACAAATGCTTGTTTTTTTCACTTTAGCTTGTTAATCTATTGTACGAAACATGAGATCAGTCGCTAATTGTCGGTGCATTTGAGATGGTGGGCAGATTGGGATAAGACCGATCTGAATGAATTGATATTAGGGGAAAAGGGATATAAGACTATGAAAAAACTATCAGATAGACAGAAAACACTTATAAAATGGTTGTGCGTTCTGGCACTTGTAGGTCTTATCATTTACGTATTCCGTGACATGGCAGGCCCTATACTGTCGCAGCTTGTAAAGACAAGCCCTGTGGTTGTGGCAGCCATTCTTGGAGCGACGCTTTTATACGGAGTGATAGAGAGCTGCATAACGTTTATCCTCATGCGACAGGTGGAGAACAATATGACATTTTTCGATGCAAATATTATGACGTATTTTGTGTCTTTTTACAGGGTGTCAACGCTTGGGAGCGGTACCATAGTGGCATCCACATTGTTCATGAAACACTGCGGAATACAGCCGTCGAAGGCGCTAGGTCTGTACTCTATTGATTATGCGATACACAAGATGACCATATGTGTTATGGCGGTGGCATTGTTTCTTGCAAACAGAGAATATATGCTTGGAGTATTCGGCAAATACAGTTCATATGTTGTCCTTGGAGTTATAGCGACCATACTCATAACGATGGCGATAGTGCTCTTTGCGTGCTGGCCACCGTTTCACAGATTTCTCAGATGGCTTCTGGAAAAAGCTGATGCTTTGTTTAAAGGGCGATTTGCAAAGCTGATTGACAGTTTAAGTGAGCAGACAGCCATGATGGAGGATGCCACCAGGCTTGTACTTAAGAAACCGTGGCTTATAGTGGTAGTCATGCTGCTTGATATATGCAAATTTTCATGCTGGTTCTCGATACCATACATAGTGTGCCACAACGCATGTGATATGAATATCATCACGTCGATAGGTATAACAGCCATGAGTGTCATGCTGGCGGCAGTCATTCCTATGCCGGGAGGAATCGGATCAAGTGAGCTTGTTATGACAGCAATCTACTCGGGACTTGTGGGGGCTGCTGCGGCCGGAGCCATGGCACTTCTCTATAGATTTGCCACATTCATGTTCCCTTTTATCATAGGTGCATTTACAGCCATATTCTTCAAGAGGTTCAAGCGATATAAGGCGGCGCAGAATGAAAAGAAGGGAATCCCGGATGGCGATAGCATGGTGGACACAGACTCATAGCTGGAACTGGATGCCTGAAACGTGATGTCTGAAACGGGGGCTGAAACAGGATGTCTGAAACGGGATGCGGAGAAAAAGGCATAATAAAAAAGGTATAATATAAAAAAGAGCTGGATAAACCAGTATGCATAAATGAGTTTATAAAGAACCGATATATATCGATGGTAAGTAAGACACGTGGCAGGTGATATATATCGGCGGGTGAAGGGAAAAGATACATATGAAGAATATAGTCGCGGGCATATTGGCCCACGTTGATTCAGGCAAGACCACACTCTCCGAGGCAATGCTCTACCAGACTGGAAGGATAAGAAAACTTGGACGTGTGGATCATCAGGACACATATCTTGACACGGACAGTCAGGAAAAGGACAGGGGAATCACGATATTTTCCAAGCAGGCGGAGCTTACATATGCGGACATGCATATAGCTTTGCTTGACACTCCGGGACATGTGGATTTTGGAACGGAGATGGAGAGGACACTGCAGGTTCTTGATTATGCGGTTCTGGTCATCAATGGCATGGACGGAGTGCAGAGCCACACGGAGACTCTGTGGAAGCTGCTTGAGAGATATGAGATTCCTGTATTTATATTTGTAAATAAGATGGACATGACGGGGTATGACAGGGGGTACCTCATGGACAATATCAGACACAGACTGAGTGATGGCTGTGTCGATTTTTTATGTGAAGATGCTGGTGAACACATAGCCATGTGCGATGAGACGATGCTGGAAAAATTCCTTGAAACAGGGGCAAATGCAGAATCTGACGTGGCGTGTGCTATATCAGACAGAAAGCTGTTTCCCTGTTATTTTGGTTCGGCACTTAAAAATGATGGTGTGGCTGAGCTGCTGGATGGAATGAACAGATATGTGACTGAGCCTCGGCGAACGGATGAATTTGGTGCCAGGGTATTTAAGATCGGCCGTGATGACAAGGGAGAGAGACTGACTTATATGAAGATCACAGGGGGAACCCTGAGACTAAAGGATGTACTCACGCTTACAGGCAGACAGGGCGAGGAAACACTTGAAAAGGTAAATCAAATAAGGGTATACTCCGGCGCAAAGTATGACATGGTGGATCATGTCACTGCGGGCTGTGTATGTGCTGTCCCGGGGCTGGTGAATACCTACGGCAGACAGGGAATCGGTGCCTGCCCGGATGGAGAGCTTCCAAGTCTGGAGCCGGTTCTCAGCTATAAGGTCATGTACCCGACGGATGTGGATGCGGTCACGATGGTGTCAAAACTCAGACAGCTTGAGGAGGAGGATCCTTTGCTTCAGGTGCAGTGGAATGAGGCAGCCGGTGAGATATACATCAAGGTCATGGGACAGGTGCAGCTGGAGGTTGTGGCGCAGATGGTCAGAGACAGATTTGGCATAGCCATCACTTACGGTCAGGGCAGAATATCATATAAGGAGACAATCGCAGCTCCGGTCATGGGAGTGGGACATTTCGAACCGCTCAGGCACTACGCTGAGGTACATTTGCTGCTTGAACCGATGGAGAATGGCAGTGGTATGTGCTTTGACAGCATTTGCAGCGAGGATGTGTTGGATAAGAACTGGCAGAGATTGATAATGACTCATCTACAGGAAAAGGAATTCAGAGGGGTGCTGACGGGCTCCCCGATCACGGATATGAAGATAACCATCACCGCAGGCAGGGCACATCAGAAACACACAGAGGGCGGAGATTTCAGACAGGCAACATACAGGGCTGTGAGACAGGGACTTATGATGGCGGAAAGTGTATTGCTTGAACCTGTGTATGCATTTAAAATAGAGGTACCGCAGGAGTATGCGGGCAGAGTGCTTGCTGACATAGTGAAGATGAGCGGCAGCATGGACGGACAGGAGATATCCGGTGAGACAACGGTTATCACTGGACATGCCCCGGTATACACTATGAGAGAGTATTATAGTGAGCTCACGGCATTTTCCAGAGGTACAGGAAGGCTTCAGGTAGATATAGATGGCTATCAGCCGTGCCACAACACGGAAGAGGTTCTGGCTGAGAGACATTATGATCCTGAGCTTGACAGGTTTAATCCATCATCATCGGTATTCTGTGCCCACGGTGCAGGTTATCTGGTCGATTGGTACGATGTGTATGAGAACATGCATGTGAAGGAGGATCCGGGATTTGAGATCTCAGGTCAGCTTGGCTACACGGATGATGGCGATGTTACGGATATTCCTGTGAACAGACCGGGAAAGAGCGTGTCGGATATGTCCATCACGGACGAGGAACTCAGCGAGATATTTGCAAGGACATTTGGCGGAGATTACAAGGATAAGGATGTGGCACTGAACGGAAGATTCAGGAGAACCACATCTGAGTATAAGGTAAATGGAACTTCAGGCAGAGGAAGTGATGGCACAGCCGGAGGTGGCGCGTCCGCTGGTGCAGCAGACGGTATGGCAGGAGGTTCTTCAAATTCGGGATATCGTGGAAATGGACAGTATAATAAGAGTCAGTCCAGAGACAGACAGCCCGGGAATGGGCCTCTTGTGGGCAGCAGGCCAGCCGACAGGGGAATAGCGACACCTGGAGCATTTAAGCGCAGAAAGACTGGCGAGGATTATGTCATAGTGGATGGCTACAACGTCATATTTGCGTGGGATACACTTCGGGAACTGTCGGAGCACAACATAGACTCCGCGAGAGGAAAGCTCATGGATATCCTGTCGAACTATCAGGGATATATGAACTGTCATCTGATAGTGGTATTTGACGGCTACAAGGTGAAGGACAACAAGGGGGAGAGATTCCCATATGATGATATAGAGGTAGTGTACACAAAAGAGGGCGAGACCGCAGATGCGCACATAGAAAAGCTCACACATGAGCTTGCGAGAAAGCACAAGGTCACTGTGGTCACATCGGATGGACTGGAGCAGATAGTCACCATGGGGCAGGGCGCGATCCGCATGTCCTCAAGAGACTTCAAGGCAGAGGTTGAGAGGGTGAACGAACATCTGAGAGATAATTATCTGAAAAATGACTAGAACCGAGCGTCCGCAAATCAGAAGGAGGGGCAATTTGGCAGATTATATAATGGCGCTGGATCAGGGAACGACCAGCTCAAGGGCGATAATATTTGATAAAGAGGGAAGGATATGCTCAGTGAAACAGAAGGAGTTCACCCAGCATTTCCCGAATAACGGCTGGGTGGAGCATGACCCTATGGAGATATGGGCAACCCAGATGTCGGTGATGATGGAGGCGAGGGAGACCATGGGAATCCGAACCGAGGACATAGCCGCAATAGGAATCACCAATCAGAGAGAGACAACCATAGTGTGGGATCGAAAGACCGGCAATCCGGTGTATCATGCCATAGTGTGGCAGTGCAGGAGAACTGCGGACAGGATAGAGCAGCTTAAGGCTGAAGGATATGACAAGGTGATAAGGGAGAAAACGGGACTGATAGTTGATCCGTATTTCTCTGCAACGAAGATAGAGTGGATACTTGACAATGTGCCGGGAGCCAGGGAACGCGCCGAGGCGGGGGAGCTGATGTTCGGAACTGTTGACACATGGCTTATATACAAGCTCACAGGCGGAAGAGTTCATGCAACGGACTACACAAATGCATCGCGTACCATGCTTTTCAATATTCATACCCTGGAGTGGGACAGGGAATTGCTTGCAAAGTTCAACATCCCGGAGAGCATGCTTCCGGCAGTGAGAAATTCCAGTGAGATATACGGATACACGGACAGAGAGATATTTGGCGGTGAGGTGCCTATAGCGGGAGTTGCCGGAGATCAGCAGGCTGCGTTGTTCGGACAGTGCTGCTTTGAGGCTGGTGATGTGAAGAACACCTACGGAACAGGTTGTTTTCTTCTCATGAATACGGGGGATAAGGCAGTTGACTCACAGCAGGGACTTCTCACCACCATAGCTATTGGACTTGACGGAAAAGTCAGCTATGCGCTTGAGGGAAGTGTGTTCGTGGCTGGAGCAGCCATCAAGT
Source organism: uncultured Coprococcus sp. (assembly GCA_934270935.1). Classification (GTDB taxonomy): domain Bacteria; phylum Bacillota; class Clostridia; order Lachnospirales; family Lachnospiraceae; genus Coprococcus. Next base: position 17,110 of record CAKQQK010000060.1, read on the forward strand.
GGCTCAGGGATGAGATGAAGCTCATAGACAGTGCGGCGGACACTGAGCGAATTGCTCTGTCTGTATCGGACAGCAACGGAGTGTATGTGGTACCTGCATTTACAGGCCTTGGCGCCCCTTACTGGGATGCGTATGCTAGAGGTGCTGTGTTCGGACTTACAAGAGGAACTACCAGAGCGCATTTTGTCAGGGCGACTGTTGAATCGCTGGCATATGAGACCTCAGATGTACTTGCAGCTATGGAAAGGGATGCAGGACTTTCTATCACAAGCCTGCGAGTGGACGGCGGTGCAAGTGCCAATAACTTCCTGATGCAGTTCCAGGCAGATATAGAGAATGCCGAGATTGTGCGGCCTGTGATCACGGAGACAACAGCTCTGGGTGCTGCATATCTGGCTGGACTTGCAGTTGGCTACTATGACAGTCTGGATGAGATCAAGGGCTATTGGAAGGCTGATAGAAGATTTAAGCCGGGGATAACCGAGGATAAGAGGGAGACTCTTCTTGCAGGCTGGAAGGATGCTGTGGAGAGAACGAGAGTGACAAGGTGAGTATAAAAAAATATATAGAAAAACAAGGGGTAATGAGAAAAAACAGGAGGGACTTATGTATTTAGTATTTGATGTAGGGGCAACATTTATAAAGTATGCGTTAATGGACGATGAGGGCAAT
>CAKQQK010000061.1:0-17779 GCA_934270935.1 uncultured Coprococcus sp.
CTTTGATTGATGGTCCTTTTGGAAGTCTTATTGAAAGAATAATTGAATGGATGGATGAATACTACTCTATCCGTCTGTCTGGAGAGGTTCGCCGTGGCATGACTCAGAAGGCTCTTAAAGGCGGTTATAACGCACAACCGCCCATTGGATATACAAAGGAACATGGGGCACATACAATCCCTCAAATCGATCCTAAATACGCTGAAATGATACGTATGGTATATCACATGATCGCCATTGAAAAGAAAAGCATACTTAGTGTCGCACGTACCGTTAATGATATGGGATACCGCACAAGACGAGGAAATCTATGGGAATCACGAGATATTCGCTATATTATTCAAAACCCATTCTATCTTGGTAAAATCAGATGGAATAATACAGATCGAAGATCTCACAGAGAAATAGTGGGTGAAACAATCATAACCCAGGGGCAGCATGAACCACTGGTATCTGAAGAACTATGGGACGAGGCTCAATTACAGCTTCAGAACAGGGCCCGTAAATACAAAGTTTCTGGCAACCAAAGTGTACATAAGAATACAAGGCACTGGCTGGCCGGGATTCTCAAATGTCCATACTGCGGTGCAACTCTGGCGTATTCCAATGTCAGAGGCTATGAAAGCTTCAAATGCTACAAGCGAGTAAAAGGACAGTGCACAATAAATCCAATAGCATCAATAACTGTCTCAAATGCAGAAAAAAGCGTACTTGAGGGACTACAGAATATTATTGAAAACAAAAGACTTGAAAAGCTGGAGAAGCTTCCCGCTGCCGAGACTGATCCATCACGGAATATCCGGGACAGAATTGACTATCTTTCCAAATGCACTGATCGATTGCGTCAATCATATCTGGCAGGAATAGATACTATTGAAGAATACAAGGAAAATAGACTTCAGATAAAAAAAGAGATAGATGCTCTGGAGAAAAAACTGACAGATATAAAAGCAACCGCCGCAGCGCCTCAGCCTGTATCACTTGAACAATTTGAAAATGTGTACGAATACCTGTCCTCACAGGAATCTACACCTGACACAGTAGAAAAAAAAGCAGAAGCTATACGATCAATCATCGATCATATTGTATATCACAAGGACACCGACTCCATGGAATTTTTCCTGTTTGGAGAATAACCAATACTTTCAGGCTACGGCGGTCCCGACGGCGAAATGGGCGCTTCCATGAGGTACCTGTCTCAGAGATATTCCATGCCGGGCAAGAAAGTTAAAGCGGCACTAACAGACATCGGCACCGAGGAACTCGCCCACCTGGAGATTGTTGCAGCCATCATATATCAGCTCACCAGAGATCTCAGCATCGAAGAGATAAAGGCATCCGGTTTTGACAAATACTATATTGACCATACTATAGGCATATGGCCACAGGCTGCCGGTGGAATCCCATTCAATGCCTGCGAATTTCAGTGCAAAGGCGATGTCATCACCGATCTTTTTGAAGATATGGCAGCGGAGCAGAAAGCCCGTTCAACCTATGACAATATTCTCCGCCTGTGCAAGGATCATCCGGATGTGTATGAACCTATCAAATTCCTGCGTGCAAGGGAAGTTGTACACTTTCAGAGATTTGGAGAATGTCTGGAGGCAGTAAAAGAAGATCTCGATTCAAAGAACTATTATGCTTTCAACCCGTCATTTGACACAAAAGCTCCATGCATAAAGAAATCTTGAAATATGAGAATTCAAATGATAAAATAATGGCACTTTACAAAAGACGAGGTATAACACACTATGGCTAACACTTGTTCACAGAAAATCGGTATTATTCTTGTACTATCCTGCGGAATTATGTGGGGAATCAGCGGTGTACTGGGACAATATATATTTCAGTCATCCAATATGAACGCTGTTCAATTGTCTATAATAAGGCAGTTCGTATCGGGGATTGTTTTACTGATTATCAGCGCAGTTAAGCGCGACAAAAAGGCCTTGACCATATGGGCAAGGCCTAAATCTATATGCTCTCTTATATTCTTTTCAATAGCAGGAATAATGGGTGTACAATTCACTTATTTCGCTTCTATCGAGCATTCCAATGCGGCAACAGGAACTGTAATACAATTTACATACATTATAATGATTCTTATATTCACAACATTTTTCATGCACAAAAAACCGCACCTATATGAGACCATATCTGTAGTCTGCGCATTTATCGGAATATTTCTCATAGCAACACACGGCAGTTTCAACTCACTTGCAATTTCCAAACCCGCACTTATATGGGGGCTCAGTTCAGCAGTATGTTTTACTATATACTGCCTGTATCCACAAAAGCTTTATAACAGTTACGGAATCATAAATGTAGTTGGATGGGGATCTCTGGTGGCTTCAATTTTTCTTGCAGTCATCACTCAAACCTTCACTTTCCCACATATGCAGCCACGATTGTGGGTTGCCGCCATGGCTGTTGCAACATTTGGATCACTTATTCCTTTCACAATATACGGCATTGGAATCGGTATTCTTGGAAGCGTGAAGGCTAGCCTGTTCGTAACCGTAGAACCCATCTCAAGCGCACTGCTCACATGGCTTTTTCTGGGAACCACCTTCACATTTATGGACATTTGTGGTTTTCTGTTGATTCTCGGATCAATAGAAACCGTTGCAATTCTCACATTTAAAACCGGGAAGCATCTGGTAAAAGCAGAACAGTCAATACCCAATTCTGCCCCTCCGGAAAACCATTGACGCAGTCAATATTTTTCAAGCGTCTCCAACGCAACACTCAACAAGTTGCGGTAATACATTTTTTCTTTTAAACTTGCACTTTGCCTGCTGAGACTATCATGCAGGCTTTCTTTATATCCATTTTTAGTCTGAAGGTCCACTCTCTTTTTATGCAGTTCATCCCTTTCATTCTCAAGGGCCTGCAAATCATTTATAAGAATATCTGAGTCTGTTTCATGTCTATCATCATATGATCGATGCCCGATATGAGTCATGTGCCTGTAAATACCATACCCGGCATAATACAGCAGTGCTGTAATAAGAATCAACCCAAAAACGGTTCTTCCAAGCGCACCGCTGACCGCATACCCTGCTTTTCCCCCAGTCGCAGCCGCCAGTACCAAAACCGCCGCAATACATGCCAGCATTGCGGGCACAAATACGGTCCTGAATACTATACGCATCTTTTTCCTTCTATTCTGTCTAGGGAGTTCAGCCAATCTGTTTCGCAGTGTCTTGATTTTCAGCTCTACACCGCGCTCACTGGCCCAGGTTCTGTTAAGTTCGTCAAGGACATCTGGACTGATTTCATATTTCCTTTTAGTATCTTCATAGAATACCATATCATGATCTTTATCATACGCATCTTTTTGCGCAGACAGTATCGTAATCACCTGACGTCTGGTCTTCTCAAACATATCTGCCCCCATCTTATAACTGCTATGCATATATATACCTGACGTATCTATCATAGTGTCGACAGCCAGTTTTATGCCCTCCCTGTGCTCAAGATCTGCTGAATACATACTGTCCAGAAGACTTCCAAACTGATTATTTTTATTTGCACGCTGGTACTTCTCATAATCATTTCTATCGAAACTTTCACCATTTACATTCAGAATACGGAATCCTGAAAGGCACTCGGATATATCAAAATTCTTCTCACAGTTATCCTTTCTGACTATGTTTACAGTATAGATATTCTGTCTGCCTTCCATCTCTATAATCCGCAGGATATCATTCCTTAGATCAAGCTCTTTTGTATAATTTGTAACCGGGTAGTCTATTGTTTTATACGTCCGCCTGGCGGCTGGAACAAATTCTATAGAAGTTTCCGAATCCCCAAGTATCCCATATATATATCCATGTGCCCCTGCAGATGCAGCCGACACAGATTCAGGGCTTCCCGGATATACTGCTTTCCCGGGAATCTGTACAGAATACTTCTGCCTGCCTCCAAGGGCTATATAATTAAATCCCGCTTTCCTGAGACTGCCAAAATCAACAGGCATACATCCGGCTGCACCACCGCTAAACATCAGCACCGTTTTCCCTTTATCTGTATCCAAATTAATATCATCCACACATACAGAATTCATCTTCCTGGCAAAATAGCTGATTCCATAAAAATGAATATCCTTATTCGGAAAATAGAGATGATCGACCGCCATAGTAGCGCCGGCATCCCGCACCGCATACCTGACATCATCTTTCAATAGCTCCTCATTATACGTTCTTCCCATAACATACACGCCCGGGCAAAATCTATATTCAGACAGCATTGAACCCTCACACATGCAGTCATACCTGCCCGACACATATATGACACTCGTCTCCTCAAGTCTGGAAAATGCTCTGTTTACCCTGTCCAGCTCACTTTTCCCAGGCTGATGCCCAAACAGATTGCCAGATATGAATAAGAAATCCACTCTCCTGTCATTTGCATAATCTATTATATTTTCAAATGTATCATATATCTCTTCCGCTCTTTCCTGCGACCAGGAGTACTCTGGATCAGGAGTGCTTCCAAGCATCACATCAGATATATGTATAAAACTTATAAAACTCATAAAAACTCCAAAAAAGAACTAAAATATATATTTATATCATAATACCATAGTTGGCCATCTCAAGCACAGGCAATATAAAAAAAAGATGTTTAATCTCCCGGCATTTTTTTGTCAAGTTTTTTGTATGTTTAACTTGCCTTTCTCAATTGACTTTTAAATATAGCTTGCTTATAATATGTAAATGTAGTTTTTTGAAGTTTTATGGAGGATATAATTATGGCAGTCAAGTATGTGTTTGTCACTGGAGGCGTTGTATCCGGTCTCGGCAAAGGTATAACCGCAGCTTCGCTTGGACGTCTTCTCAAGATGAGAGGCTATAAAGTCACAAGTCAGAAGTTCGATCCATATATCAACATTGATCCAGGAACCATGAACCCAATCCAGCACGGTGAAGTATTCGTAACAGATGATGGTGCAGAGACCGATCTTGATCTTGGTCACTATGAACGTTTTATTGATGAAAGTCTCAACAAGAACTCAAATGTAACAACCGGTAAAGTCTATTGGAGTATATTGCAAAAGGAACGACACGGAGATTTTGGCGGTCACACAGTCCAGGTAGTTCCACATATAACCAATGAGATCAAAGACAGATTCTACAGGAATCCCGATGCAAATGACACAGAGGTTGCCATCATAGAGATAGGAGGAACCGTCGGCGATATAGAAAGCCAGCCTTTCCTCGAGGCTATCAGACAGTTTCAGCACGAAGTCGGTCCAAACAACTGCATTATGATACACGTAACTCTCATACCATACCTCAAAGCATCCGGCGAGATCAAGACAAAGCCAACTCAGGCAAGTGTCAAAAATCTCCAGGGAATGGGTATCCAGCCAGATATACTTGTATGCCGTTCGGATCTTCCTCTTGATCAGAGCATAAAGGATAAGATTGCACTATTCTGCAACGTACCAAGTAAGAACGTTATACAAAATCTGGATGTCGATGTGCTGTATGAAGTTCCACTTGCGATGGAAAAAGAGCATCTTGCAGATGTTGTTTGTGAATGTCTCAATATGGAATGTCCTCCACCCGAAGAGCATGCATGGAATGAATGGACCAGCATGATAGACGCATGGAAGCATCCTACAAAGAAAGTTCAAGTGGCTCTTGTCGGCAAATATGTATCTCTCCACGACGCCTATATATCTGTGGTTGAAGCTCTCAAGCATGCAGGAGTTGCCAACAAGGCTGAGGTTGAGATAAAGTGGGTTGACTCAGAGCTCGTCACAGAGGAAAATGTAGATGATATGCTTGGAGATGTAGATGGAATCCTCGTTCCCGGTGGATTCGGCGACAGAGGTATCGAGGGAATGATAACCTCCATCAAATATGCGCGTACACACAACATTCCTTATCTAGGCCTGTGCCTTGGAATGCAGCTCACCATAGTAGAATTTGCAAGAGATGTGCTTGGCTACACCGATGCCCACAGCTCCGAATTCAATCCAAATTCATTCCATCAGGTCATTCACATCATGCCAAATCAGCACGATGTCACTGATCTTGGAGGAACACTCAGGCTCGGTTCATATCCTTGTGTACTTGCAAAGGATTCCAAGTCATATAAACTCTATGGTACAGAATATATTCATGAACGCCACAGACACAGATATGAGGTCAACAACGACTACCGCCAGGCTCTCACCGACGCAGGAATGCAGCTTGTGGGAATGTCTCCAGACGGTCATATCGTTGAGATGATCGAAATTCCTGATCACCCTTGGTTCATCGGAACTCAGGCACATCCTGAATTCAAATCAAGACCAAACAAGCCACATCCTCTTTTCAAGGGATTTGTAGCAGCATCACTTGAGCACCAGGGTAAATAAAAAAGACATACAACATAGCAGACGATCATATATAACAAAATCGCTTAGATACTTATATGTATACGGATTTCGTACACATGTTGCAAAATATCTAAGCGATTTTTTATTTTATAAAAAACGTTGCTGCACCTTGTGAAAGCACTGCACATCTACTCCACTACATCAAGCAGTTCACCAAACGACCTGATCTCAGCATCCTTATCATCCACATTGCCAAATCCATACGCAGCATGTATGAATTTGATTCCGGCATACCTGGCACTGTCACAGTCTCCCTGAATATCTCCGACATAGGCAGCATCTTCTACATTGTTCTTTTCCATCAGTATCCGTATGGACTCACCTTTACTCTTTCTGGTATCTCCCCAGCACAATTTATCAACAAAATATTTCGCAAATCCATAGTGATCAAGAAACGCCTCTATATAGCCACTCTGACAATTACTTACAATGAACAGCCTGTGTAATTTTGACAGTGTCGCAAGAGTCTCCTCTACCCGAGGATACAGCTCACCGCCATACTTTCTGAGATAGTCATTCTCATAACTGCCACACGCATCCATCACCGCTTCCTGTCTATCCTTAGGGAGATGTCCAAATAACTTCTCAGCTATAGCATCCATCGGCATTCCCATCACGCCCTTTATATCATTTTCAGTAATCTTTCGGCCTATATCATCCCTGCCGTCAAGGACAGCAGACCAAGACCTGGCGACATTTGCCGCACTGTCCCACAATGTACCATCCATATCAAATATAAGTGATTCTACTTTCATAACTTACCTCGCACAAAAAATTCCTGCTACTCAAGAATGTGATCCACACCCTGCTTTATAATTGTGACCACATGCTCATCAGCAAGAGAATATATTATATTCTTGCCAGATCTCCTGCTCTTTATGAGTTTTGCCTGTTTGAGAACCCTAAGCTGATGCGATATCGCTGATGCATTCATATCAAGCTCATCTGCAATCTCTCCTACACTGAGTTCATGCTTTAAAAGTGCAAACATGATAGCTATCCTGGTTGAATCACCAAACACCTTAAAAAGTTCAGCCAGGTCCCCAAGATTTGTTTTGTCCAGATCACAACTCTCCAAATCTATCTGTGCATGTTCACACACATTTGTGCTCCCACTATTTATCTCTTTATCCATATATTCTATCCTTTCCACCATAAAAAAACAACGACACGCTATATCCCTTGTGTCATTTGAGCAACTATTCAAATGTAAATGTACTACATAGCCTGTTTTATGTCAAGTTAATTGAATTTGGTGAATAAAAAAGTTTTTTCTGCAAACAACTACATTATACTAACGTGCACTTATATGCATGATTTTTGGAGGTCAAAATGAAAACACTCAATTGCATCTGTCTCACGCTAACCATAATTGGTGCAATAGTATGGGGCATCATAGGTTTATTCAGCTATAACATCGTAGATGGCATATTTGGAACTGGAACTGCATTCTCCAGAATTATCTATACTCTGGTCGGTGTGGCAGGTCTGTACACAATATCTTTCTATTGGCTCCTGGACAAGGACCATTAACCGGCATCCGCATAGACACACGGCACTGCCCATATGCACAGACAGCCCCCATGGAAAGCCGCCATCCGCAGCAATCTATGGGAGCTGTTTTATTGTTCTATCAATATATCAATATAAAATCTCAAAGAATATCATAAGTCCTATACATATACATACGGTGACAACAAGAGGCGCTGAAATGATTCTGGTGGATCTTGGCTGTTTCCTGAACAGTCCCATAAACTTCTCTTTTCTGCCATTCAAAACAGCAAGACAGTATAATATGGCAACCGCTATCATAAGGCCGATCACAGCCGGTGAAACAAGCATGGATACCGTCTGTCTGAGATCAGTTGTGCTGCTTCCCTGTTCCATTGATTTTTCCATTGCATTGCGCAGAACTCCAACATGCCATGCCGCATAGCCAAGAAGTACTGATATTCCATTGAAGCAAAAATGTGCAAACATCGTTGAGAATATACTCCCCGTCGCTTCAACAAGAAAGCCAAACATGATTCCAAGAACCATGGCATATGCCATCTGGTTGAAATTCATGTGCATGACACCGAATAAAAATCCAGATGTGATGATCGCCCATAATCTATGGGAATGGCGGAACGTACCAAGTACAACTCCTCTGTATGCAAGTTCCTCTACCACTGCAGGCATGACAGCAGCGAGCAGCATCGACACCCAGAGCCTGTGGTTTGCCAGCAGATCTGTTGATATCTGTTCTGTGCCGCTTTCAACCCACATAAGACTCAGCGCATTTATTAGCGTCATGAGCGGCTCAAGCGCGATCACAAACACCGGCACAAGCAATATCATAGCCCAATGTGTACGCCTTAGCCGCAGTGTCTCCCTGATACTGCATTTAGTCAGTATAATATAAAAAATTGTTGGGACCAGAATCATACTCTGACTGAGTATTAAATTCTGAACCATAGATATGGATTTCCCAAATCCCGTGATCCTCAACAATATCACCACAAGGATGTACACCACCACAAGTGACATAAAGAACCATGATGCCCGGTTTATTTTTTTCTGTTCTTCAGATAACTTCATATGATTACTCTACTACAGCCACAGCCTCGATCTCTATGAGAACATCCTTAGGAAGTCTTGCGACCTCCACGCATGAACGTGCAGGGAAATCACCTGTGAAAAATTCTTTGTATACGTCATTTATCCTGCCAAAATCATCCATGTTCTTGATAAATACAGTTGTCTTTACAACCTTATCCATAGATGAACCTGAAGCTTCAACAAGATTCTTCAGATTGCCAATGGCCTGCCTTGCCTGAACTTCCACATCGCCCTGTACAAGAGTATTTGTCGCAGGATCAATAGGTATCATGCCCGATGTGAACAACATTCCATTCACTGTTACAGCCTGTGAATATGGGCCTATAGCTGCAGGAGCCTTTGGTGTACTGATTATTGTCTTCATAAATATATTCCTCCTTGTTATGCTGTTTAAATCATTTAGCAGCTTTCGTGCATTTCTATATAACAGCATACTTAATTTTTTACTGTTCTAGTCTTCTACGTCAAAATCCCTGTTAAGTTCTTCTAACATTGCACGCCTGTTATTACGTCTTCCACCTGAACTTCTCGTGAATTTGACCTTACCTTTTCTGACATCTGGTGTATTTTGTAAAATCTTAGTCTTCTCAGGTTTTACACTTCTTCGCACTACATCTTCCTTTGTTGTGCCATTTTTCGCCCGTTCCGCTCTCTCCGCATCTGTGAGGACCTCTATTGTCTTCTCTGTTATCCTTATCTGCCCATCCTTAAGAAGCTTTCCGACAGCCGTCTTAAACGCCCTCTTGCTTATTCCAAATTCTTTCTCAATGACACCCGCATCCACCTTGTCATTATATGGAAGCACGCCATCATATGACTGTATGATATTGTATACCATATCTGCGTTCTCCCTGATCTGCATCTTTATAGGCTTTTGAAGCGTGAGATTGAGCTTACCATCATCCCTGACAGCGGCAACACGGCCATGTATCCTGTCGCCTGCATATATCGTACTGTGCAATTCTTTCTTTGGGATAAGTGCAGAATATTTGTCATCGACAGCAACAAATGCTCCATACTCCGGGCTGTATTCTATGACAATCCCGCTGATCTCATCACCCTGTTTATATGGACTATCACACCTGAGGTAGTCATACACCTTCATAGATACACACAATCTCTCCGACTTATCCGCGTACATCCTGACCAGATATTCCCTGCCCTCTCTGACAGGTCCGGTCTGCTCTTTAAACGGAAGCAGTATATCTTTCTCAAGCCCCCAGTCCATAAACGCACCAATCTTTGTAGTGCCAGCACATCTGAGAACTGCCATCTTGCCCATAGTTATATAAGGAACATTCACCGTTGCTATGAGCCTGTCATCCGAATCCCTGTATATGAATACAGAAATCTTGTCTCCTATTCTTGTCGACCTGTGAACTTGTTTTCTAGGAAGAAGCACCTCCCTGTCGTCGCCATCACATCCAAGATATACTCCAAATTCTTTTTCCCTGCGCACTGTCAGGTCGTTCCATTCGCCAATCTTTATCATAGTCTTACCGTCCTCTTATTTTTTCCTGCACCATATGCTGCCTCAGTTACATTCCAATTCAAACTGAACTACGCATTTGATAACAGATTTCTCGTCGCACAAAAGAATCTGAAGCAGATTTCCCTTCTGTGCTCTCTTTACTACTATAACATCATCTTTCACGTATTGCATCTTATATTCGGCTCTCACAGCCTTGATAGCTGATATATCTTCTACATATTCCTGTGCCAGAGCTATATAAGCTTCATTATTCATGTGATTGTTGGAATCTATCTGATACTGCATGACCTTCCTTGTGTCAACCACATTATGATCGTCAAACAGCTTTATCTTTCTAGGGGCATACTCCATGTCTATCGCAGGTTCCATCGGATATGCCTCCGACACCTCATCCTCGATCCTTGCCGGTCTCAAGGTCTCAGTATCCACATAACTCCATATAGATGCAGCCTTAACGATTCTGATACCGTTCTCATCCAGGATATCTATGTTTCGAAAACCCAGCGATGCCTTAAAGTCATATGCCCAAGTACGCACTTTTATCTTCTCACCCATAGCCGGATATCGATCGACCTCTATCTGCCATGATATCAGAAACCACGCTCTGTGGTGATCAGCAAGGTAATCAAGACCTATCCCAACATTCTCCGACTGTAAAATCGCACAATCCTGGAAATAATTGGCCAGGGACGCCATGTTCGACTTTTTCCTTCCTCCAGTTTCGCTATATCTAACTATTGCATCATATGAATACATTCACTCTCTCCTATAATATATTTTCCACAGCAATCAGACTCAACGTATGATGAATCACCAGCCTCCTATACATTTATACTCTATTTTCATGTTCGCCGCAATAGCCAGTTAATCCTGTCACACCGCATAAATACTAGTTTTTTCTATATTCAAATATGCAAATTAAAATTTTTTCAATTTTCTGAAAAAAAAGCTTGCATTATTAGACCAGTTTGTATATAATATCATTTGTTGAGGCAATGGGCTATCGCCAAATGGTAAGGCACTGGACTCTGACTCCAGCATTTTCAAGGTTCGAATCCTTGTAGCCCAGCTAAAAAAAGATTTGAGATCGAGTGATTTCAAGTCTTTTTTTATGTCATCAAACTGCGTTTGTGACATATATAAGCGGTAGCACGCTGATGCGTGCGTAGGTCATCAAACTGCGTTTGTGACATATAAAAGAGGATATGTCGGAAGGCAGTCGACATATCCTCTAAAATTGTATTACTATTGTGAAAAAAATCATATTGCTGTAACAAAAATGTAACACATTATTAAATATATTGCAATGCTTATTTTCAATTTTTATCAAATTTCCAACAGTCTCTTTGCATTATCACCAAATATCTTTGACAATGCTTCACTAGAAAGTCCTGATTGCTCCAGCCTCACAACCTCAACAGCCTGATTCGTCCATGGACTGTCCGTTCCAAACAATATCCTATCCTCACCGTGTCTATTTACCATTTCTACGAATGATTCTCTATCCAGAAGCTTCCATCTGTGAGGAATGCCATCCTTCCAGTCGATATCGCCGCAGGAAAAGGCAGTATCTAGATACACATTTCTTCCGCATATCCTATCAAGAACTTCACTCCACATCTGCCAGCCTCCCATATGAGCCAGCACAAGTTTTTCAGGTCTGACGTCATCCAGAACATCCTCCACCATCTCAGGAGTACAATGAACAATATCCGGAAGTCCTATATCTCTTCCGGCATGAGTAACAACTATAAGTCCCAGCTCTGTGGCATAACCTATAATTCTCTTGTACCGTATATCATTAAAGAAAACTCCCTGGTAATCAGGATGCAGCTTTATTCCCTTCAGCCCCTTATCCTTTATATCTCTTAGTATCTCCTTGTAATTGTCATTTTCCGGATGAATTCCACCGAACGACCATATATGTGTACTGTCAAAATTCTCATTTTCCTCCACTGCAGTTTCATTTATCCTCATATACTGCTTAGGAGAAGTTGCTACCGGCAATACAATTGACATGTCCACATGTCTCATCTCCATATCATTTTCAAGTCCCTCAAATGTTCCATCAGACTGAGGCACTGTGCCTGATCTTCCAGAAAGCAGGTCAACAGTTTTTGCCGCTATCTTATCAGGATATGTGTGTGTGTGAAAATCTATTATCATACTTCTATATCTCCTTTCTCCTGAAACCAGCCACCCAAGTCCATATTTGACCAATGGCTGAGCCGCATATATTATACACTCATGCAAAAATAAATATCAAGAATATTGAAAATCATCGTATTTTGTTTTATCTTTATTGATGGAAATCCTGTGCAAAAGGAGGATATATGAGCAAAAGACGAAAAAAAATGACAATGAAACAATTAAGATCACTAGTCGCCTTTCTTGTAACTATAAATATATTGCTGGTTATATGTATTCTGGTTCTTGGTTTTTTTCTTGCCAAAGCACACATAAATCAGCGCAAGGAAAAGACAGTCATGTTAAAGCGTGCAAATGACACCTACACAGTCTGTGTCGATGCAGGTCACGGAGGTAGCGACGTCGGCGCCGTCGGATTAGATGGAAGTTATGAAAAGGACGACAATCTCCGCCTCGCCCTAAAAGTCGCCGATGCCCTTAAAGAAAGCGGGGTTACCGTCATACTTACAAGATCCGATGACAGTGATACACAGCTCAACTCAAGATCAAAGATTGCCAACAAGGCAAAAGCTGATATATTTGTATCACTGCACCGCAATTCTACTGCGAATCCAAACACCACAAAAGGAATAGAAATCTGGATTCACAGCTCAGGATCAGAGCGGAGCTATGCCGCTGCCGATGATATTCTTAACAATCTTGAACAGGTGGGGATCTCTGAAAATAGGGGCGTCAGAATTGGCACACAAGGAGACAGCGATGACGATTATGCCGTTATCCGTGACACAGACATGACAAGCATGATAATAGAAATGGGATTCATGACAAGCCAGGATGATCTGGACTATTTCAATGAGAACATTGACAACTATGCCAAAGCGATATCAAACGGCGTGGTTGAATGGTTGAACACATATGTACAGTAAATTATCCCCCAATACATATCTACATCCAAGGCACCAAAATAAATGCCCCGGTGGATTTGATACAAACCAATATCAAGTCCGCCAGGGCATTTATTTATATTCGCTTAATATGCTACTCACTTATAACCGTTCTGTTACGTCCACCTTCCTTGGCTTTGTACAGTGCAGAATCAGCTCTGTTAAACCAGGCCTTTGAGCTCTCACCCTTTGCATATTCTGCAACACCGCAGCTGCATGTTATGCCATCCTTGTTCATAAAATGGAAATAGTAACATCTGAACTCCGTTCTGATATCCTCCACAACATTCATAACCTTGGATAACTCCACATCATGGAACAGAATAACAAACTCCTCTCCTCCATATCTGAATGCAAGTCCCATGTCCTTGGACTTCTCCTTCATCATCTTGCACAACGCCTTGATGACTATATCACCGTTGCTGTGACCATATGTGTCATTAACTTCTTTAAAATGATCTATATCAAATATTGTCACATACGACTTTGCGCCAGTCGCCTCAACATTCTCAATCTCTTTGTCAAGGCTCTCCTCAAATGAACGTCTGTTATAAAGCCCTGTCATCGGATCGATCATCAGCTCACTCATTAGGGTTACCTGCCTGTTATAACTTCCGGCTATAGAATTCATAAGTGCCTTTGTATGTTTGTTGATAATAACAACCACAGCACACATAAGTACTACAAAAACCATACTTACGCCGAGAGCTCCAATCCAGCAAAGCTGTGGCAAGCTTCCATCCACACTCAACCTGTATCTCACAATATTAACAACCATGAGAATAAGAACACCTACACCTGTCCATATTGTAAGTCCCTGATCCGCAAACATAGCCGTTGCAACTATCGTAACGCACGGTAAAAGAATTATTGGCGATATAGAATAATATATAAAAGCAACGATACCAAATGATACAAACATCATCGCTGTGACTATATAATTCTGTTTCTTCTCATCTTTCGTACCCGACTTTATATAATAATATCCAACTGCCAGAGCCAAAGCCTGCACAAGGGCAGGAACAAGTATGTACTTTAATATATATAATCCAGAACTAAGTTTCTCAAGCCTATGGCTCCCAAATAATATCCACGATATAATGAATGTTATGCTGCATATAACTAACAACATACGCCATATGAGCATCTTCCACTTTATCTCTATTTCTTCTTTGTTCAAATCGTTCATAGCCGATCCCCCAACAACCCAAATATGCATTGATTTTACCATATTTAACAGATAATATCCACTATTAATACATAAAAGGCGAGAATATTTTATAATTCCCGCCTTATTATTTAGCTTCTTTTCATACAATATGATGTTGCATACCAGGAGTCACCATACAACATCGTCTACAGATTGTATCCAACTTCAAATGCTTCAAGATTCTTCTCCACTGTCTTAGGTGGAACTGTGTTCTTGATAACCTCAACCCATGCATCATGTGAAAAATCCATGTGCTGTGCCGCGATTCCTATGATGACTGTGTTAAATACCTTGTTGTTGCCAAGCTTCTTTGCCTCATCCATGGCATCCACTGATATTACCTTATACTCCTTGCTCAGTTTCTCAATAATTCCATCAGGATACTGTGCAGCACCTGTAACTACAGTGATAGGATCTATTCTCTGGTCATTGACGATGATAACTCCATCCTTCTTCAGGAAGTGTGCATATCTGAGCGCCTCAAGTCTCTCAAATGCTATAAGCACATCTGCGCAGCCCTCTTCAACGATAGGCTCATTGACCTTCTCTCCATATCTTACGTATGTAACAACACTTCCACCTCTCTGGCTCATTCCGTGAACCTCTGAGAGCTTGACATCATATCCTGCTGCCGTGGTGATTCCACCGAGTATACGGCTTGTGAGAAGTGTTCCCTGTCCGCCTACGCCGACGATCATAATATTTTTTGTCTCCATGATTAGAACTCCTCCCTTTCTATAGCATCGAACTTGCATCGCTTCATGCACAGTCCGCAGCCTGTACAGAGTGTGTCATCTATACGGATGGTTCCATCCTCCTGCCTGATAACTGCAGGACATCCTGGCTTTAAGCACATACCGCACTTCTTACACTTCTCAGGTATTGCCTTACATCTTCCTGTTATCTTAGTCGTCTTCAAGAGTACACAAGGTGACTTTGTGATGATGACTGATACCTCATCCTTTGCTGTCTCCTCCTTGATGAGTTTCTTAAGACCTTCTATATCAAATGCATTTATCTCATGGACGTTCTGGATTCCCAGTGCCTTGCAGAGATTGTAAATATCAATGGCGTATGTAGGATCTCCCATCAGTGTCTTACCTGTTGCGGCGTGATCCTGATGTCCTGTCATACCTGTTGTCGAGTTGTCAAGTATGATGACTGTTCCTGTGCTCTGGTTGTATACCATGTTCATGAGTGAGTTCACACCTGTGTGAAGGAATGTTGAATCACCTATGACCGCTACCCAGTTCTTGATGTAATCCTTGCCCTTTGCCTTCTCCATTCCATGAAGGGTAGAAATGGATGAACCCATGCAGACTGTTGTGTCAATAACACTGAGTGGTGCAACGGCTCCAAGTGTGTAGCATCCGATATCTCCTGCTGCGTGGATCTTCAGCTCTGAGAGAACTGAGAATACGCTTCTGTGTGGGCAACCAGGACAGAGGATAGGTGGTCTTGCCGGAACCTGAGCAGCCTCAGCAGTCTCAACCTTCTCGCCAAGGAGCTTCTCTCTGAGCATGTTTGCACTGTACTCACCCTGAACTGTGAGCAGGTCTTTACCGACTGCATCTATACCCCATGCTCTCACCTGAGTCTCGATATGTGGCTCAAGCTCCTCGATGACATATACCTTGTCAACTTGTGCACAGAAGTCCTCGATCATCTTTCTTGGGAGAGGATTTACCATACCAAGCTTTAATACTGATGCGTTTGGCATAGCCTCTCTCACATACTGATAAGGGATACCACTAGTTATGACACCCACGCTCTTGTCCCTCATCTCAACTCTGTTGATCGGCATGTCAGCTCCGTCTGCTGCCATGTCCTTGAGTCTCTGCTCTACAAATACATGACGTGGTATAGCATTACCAGGCATCATGACATATTTCTTTATATTTCTCTCATATGGCTTGTCTGGAATCTCCTGTCTGTCACAAAGCTCTACAACACCCTGTGAGTGTGAAAGTCTTGTGGTTGTACGGAGCATTACAGGAGTATCATACTTCTCGCTCAGCTCAAATGCGTACTTTGTGAAATCCTTTGCCTCCTGGCTGTCCGATGGCTCAACAACCGGGATCATTGCTGTTCTTGCAACCAGTCTTGAATCCTGCTCGTTCTGTGATGAGTACATTCCAGGATCGTCCGCTGCCACAAGTACCATACCTCCGTTCACACCTGTGTATGCTGCTGTGAACAGTGGATCTGATGCAACATTCACACCTACATGCTTCATTGACACTATGGATCTGACTCCCGCAAATGATGCACCAATAGCTACCTCTGTGGCAACCTTTTCATTTGGTGACCATTCTGAGTAAATGTCTCCTTTATACTGCACCATGTTCTCACTGATCTCTGTACTTGGTGTACCAGGATATGCCGCTGACACCTTGACACCCGCTTCATAACAGCCTCTTGCGATGGCTGCGTTACCAAGCATAATCTTCTTCTCGCCCATGAATCTTACCCTTCCTGTATATTTATTGATATTTTTAATTTATTTCGTCTAATAAGACACTCTAATTTGTTATTATACAAGAATTATCAATAAAATAAAAGAGGTAATTGTCTGTATGCTCCCTATTGCAGGCGGACAATGGCAATTACCTCTAATTGCGTCATTTAATTATAGTATTCATTATCGGTGTTTGGAGACAGCTCTACATAATTCTCACCATCTGTAATATAAACTATAACCTCATTTGCAGACAAATTTGTATAAAATGCAAATCGATCATAATCCTCATATCCGTTTTCTTTATAATTTACTGTGTAGGAAAAATCATCTCCGAGTATGCTGATAACCTCACTGCCAAAATAAGGTATACTCTCAAGTGAATCCTTTGTCACCAATATGTACTTCCCGTCCATTCCCGATTCTTCATATCCATCCCACGCATCAGGATCAGCGAATGCAGTCTGAACTGCCATTCTTATCGTATCTGCCGACCCAATATCACTTGACTTTCTAGATCGCTGTACATAAT
>CAKQQK010000062.1:0-17634 GCA_934270935.1 uncultured Coprococcus sp.
GATAGGAGCCTCTGATATAGTATAGCCCTGCCTGTGTGCTGCAACGAGAATCTCGATGTCAAATGCGTAGCCTGATACAGACAGATTCTCAGCAATAGGTTTGATGACCTCAGATCTGAACAGCTTGATTCCTGTCTGTGTGTCATGGATACCAAGATGGAAAAGCATCTTGAGCATGACATAGTAGCTGTAGCTCATGAATCTTCGTATAGGTGGATAATCCAGTTTGGATTCCGGATGAAGCTTAGAGCCGATGACTATGTCTGAGTCGGTGCTTTTCATCTGTTTCATGAACGGCTTAAGGAGTGTAGGACTGAGTTCAAGGTCTGAATCCAGAAAAGCGATATATGTTCCAGAAGCCCGTCTGATACCAATTGTTATGGCATGCCCCTTGCCCTGATTATCCTCATATCCCGCATCTATTATATGCGGATCTTCCTTGGCGGCTTCACAAATAAGCTGCGCTGTGGAATCGGTACTGCCGTCGTTCACCGCAATTATCTCATAGCGGTGAAGGAAAGTACTAAGTATACGGCTTGTCTCTAATAAGTTTTCTTTGATATTCTGTTCTTCATTGTAAGCTGGCATGACAACCGACAATGTTATCTTTTTTTCTGTTTCCATCTCTTTTTTACTCCTGTAACCAGTATGTCCATAGTTTTGAACATAATTATCTATTAGTATACTTTTTTACAGTATAAGTGTCAAATAAATTACTACATAAATAGATGAATTAAGGTGAAATAAGAGTTTTTTCAAATTAAGTTTTCATAAATTATTTTTGTGTTTTAAGGAGCAGTGTGTTACTATTTATGTAGTATCAAATCGAAAAATGAGATATAAAAGTAATGACAGGGAGGTACGAAACATGAAGAAATGCAAGAAATGCGGATGTGGTGTAGCGGATAATATAGATGTCTGTCCAAATTGCGGATCAATTGATCTTGAAAATGGTTCATCACAGAGTCAGGGGAATTCGCAGCAGGGATATGACCAGCAACAGATGTATGGTCAGCAGGGATATGGCCAGCAGACGTACGGTCAGCAGGGATATGGCCAGCAAGGTTACGGCCAGCAGGGATATGGCCAGCAGACGTACGGCCAGCAGGGATATGGTCAGCAGACGTACGGCCAGCAGGGATATGACCAGCAGCAGACGTACGGCCAGCAGGAATATGGCCAGCAACAGACATACGGTCAGCAGGGATACGGTCAGCAGCAGACGTACGGCCAGCAGGGATACGGTCAGCAGCAGACGTACGGCCAGCAGGGATATGACCAGCAGCAGATGTACAGCCAGCAGGGATATGGCCAGCAGCAGATGTACGGCCAGCAGGATTATGATCAGGCGATGGCTGAGGGACAGATTCCAGGTAATGGCGGAACTGATGTACCGGGCAAGTCCAAGAAGACATTGATAATCGTGCTTAGCTGTGTTGCGGCAGCAATTATCGTTCTGACAGTTCTTGGTATCATATTTGTTCCAGGTATAGTATCAAAATCAAAGGCCAAAAAGGCAGTGAATGAGTATGTGTCCAATATTGAAGATTTGAAAGTTGGAAAAGTTCTCGGAATGACAGCGCCAAAGGGGCTGATAAAGGATGTTATGTGTGATATAGCAAAAGAAATGGATGCTGACGAGGAAGATATCCGTGAACTCAGAGAAGATTTTGATGACGAATACAGCGATATGCTTGACAGCATAGATGAAGAAATTGATGATGAGGACGTTCAGATAAAATTTGACGACTTTGAGATAAAAGGTATAGAAAAGGCTGATGTAGAATCAGTTATTAAAGATTTCTACAGTGATTCAGGACTGAAACCGTCAGATATTGGTGGATATTCTGCTGACGATATCTACGAAAGCTTCGAAGAGGGAATAGAGAAGTACGGTATAGATGAGGACAGAATATATAGAATCGATGTGTTTTATGATCTTAAGATAAAAGCTGATGGTGAAAGCTATGATATGGATGCACTGAATGATCTTCTCACACAAAATAAAATAAATTATGATGTGAACAAAATAATGGATCATATGTATGTATATGAATACGATGGCGAATATTATGTAATTCCGGGTGTTGAAGATGTACTTGCATATGCCCTTAAGTTATCTTCCAGTTATTACATGGGATGGTAATATAAGCATAAGTGTTATTGCATATTCGGTATCTGTAGACTTATGATCATCTGTATTTAGATAAAGAAAGAACAGCAGGAGTTGATGCTGTTCTTTCTTTTATATGTAGTATTTATCTTTTATTTAAGGTGTTGTAAAAGCAAATAATATAATGTATTATAAAGCGAGGTAACGACATTTTTAGATTTTTTATAAAGGAGCTCCAATGGATAATAAGAATAAAAAGAGCAGAATGTCCTCGGATTATGATGAGGATATGGATTGGCTCAATGACGATGACGACTACCTGGAAGATGGTGGATTGCTCGGATCGTTATTGTTCGGAGATAAGAAGAAAAAGAAGAAAAAAGCTGATGCCAGAAAGAATGTGGAAAAAACCGCCAGATCATCAAGAAAACCAGCGGAAGATACAGGTGCAGTTTCAGCGAATAGAAGAGCAGAAAGTACATCAGACAAACCGGCAAGACGAAGAAGGGTCTCTGATGACAGAACGCCAGTAAGGCTTGAGAATGAAGAGAGACGTGCTGACAGACCTGAGAGAAAAGAACGCCCGGTTAGAAAACCGGCGGAATCTGTTGGAACGGCAGGAGAGTATGATGAGTATTATCATGAGGATAGCCGGGCCAGAAGAGCAAAGAATGCATCGAGAAACAGGATACAGGAGGCTGAGAAGAAGGCCAGACGTCAGATAAGAAATGATGCACCGGAGAGCGGCAGCTCGTCAGTGGACAATCTATTGAAAGAGGTGAATAATCTCGAGGCTGACAGCAGAAGCAGGCATGAAGAACTCAGAAGAGAGGCCTGGGAGCGCACACAGCGCAATGTTGCCAAGGCAAAGGCTGAGGTTGAACGGCTTGAGTTTGAGCGTGAGCAGAACGAGAAAGAAGAGGCAAGAAAGCTCAGAGTTCGGCAGGAGATGCAGAGGCGGCAGGAGACTGACAAAATACGACAGGCGAAGAAGACTGATGAAGACAGTGTACAGAATGCGGAAACGGCTGACAAGAAAGTGGAGATCCCAGAAGCAGACGTTCAGGAGACAGGCGCTGTAGAAACAAATATCGACATTGCAGAAAACACGGTTTCAGATAATGTAGCCGGCATTCAACCTGAAGAGACAGTAACGGAAGAGTTCCCAGAGACATCACCGGCAGGTCAGGACGATACATATGATGTATCAGATGATATAGAAGATGATGACAACACAGATCCTGCTGCAAAAAGATCGGACATGCTGGATATGGACGAGCTTGACAGGATTGAGAAGGATATAGATGAGGACAAACTCAGTTATTCAGAGTCAGATACAGCGGATCTTGGACTTGGTGAGATTGGAAAGGCTCTTGGATTTGATGCTGTGGATCTTGAAGATGATGAGGAAGAGCCTGAGGATGAGACTGAATCAGACAGTGAGAAGTTCTTCAGAGAGAACCTTCTTGATGAGGCAGATCCAAAGGTTGTCAATCCAGAGAGAAAGAAACTTAACATAAGCACTAAAGTATGGGCTATAGCATTTTTCGTGCTTCTGGCTATGTTTATACTTATCTGCGTAATCTATGTGAAGAATTATGCAAGGATGAAGTATAACGAGATGGATATAAATGAGATCAGTGAAGATCAGCTCCTGACCAACACCGGAGTAAAGGATGCGACAAGCGGTTACAGGACAATAGCGCTGTACGGAGTTGATTCCAGAGAGCAGAATCTTGGTTCTGGAACAAACAGTGATAGTATAATGATTGCGAGCATTAACGAGAGTACACATGAGATAAAGCTTGTATCTGTATACAGAGATACACTTATGGAGATTGCAAGCGGTTCTATGGATGTGAGCCAGAAGGTGAATTATGCATATCAGGTTGGCGGACCTGTGACAGCCATCAATACGCTGAATACGAACATGGATTTAAATATAACAGATTATGTTGCTGTTGATTTTAATGCGATGGCAAGTATCATCGATGCTGTTGGCGGTGTTGATGTGAATATCCTTGATGATGAAGTCAACAATTTCAACAAGAATCTTGCTGAACAGATAAGTCTGTCAGGTGCATATTCATCAGGAATTACAGAGGCTGGACAGTATACTCTTGATGGCCAGCAGGCGGTGGCATACTCAAGAATAAGATCAACTGGCAAGGGTGATGTAACGAGAACAGAGAGACAGAGAATAGTCCTCATGAAGGTTATAGATAAACTGCTTAAAGCGGATACAGGTTCGCTAGACTCGTTTGTGGACGTATCATTTAAGTGCATATCAACAAGTCTTAACAAGGATGATATACACAATCTTGTAAAGAGTGTGGCCAAGTATAAGGTTGTAGATACTGCAGGATTCCCATTTGCATATGAGACTGCGGATATAACTGATAAGGGCAACTGTATAGTTGCTGCTGATATGGCGGCAAATGTACAGGCACTCCATGAATATCTGTACGGCACCAAGAACTACAGGGTTTCGTCAGAGGCAGCAGCCATCAATTCAAGCCTTGCAGAAGAATCAGGTGTGAAGGCTCAGAAAGTCATAGTGAGTACAGAGAATCCTGGCAATGGCATAAAGGATGACGGCGAGGATGGAGATCTGAGAACCATCAAGGAACCACCAAAGGGTATGATAGTAGAAGAATAATCAATAATAATTCAATATGATATGGTCTAAGGCGGCTGTGAAAGATATTAATTGGTCTTTCACAGCCGCCTTTTCGCATTAAAATAGTACCGAAAAGTAAAATATATCACACACAATAATTTGAAATGCATACACAATAACAATTAAAAAATGCAATTCAAAAACAGTCAGACAATTCTCTGAAAAAAGTTGTTTACAAACAGAGAGAATGGTAGTAATATATCAAAAACGATAAAACACTTGAGAAAAATATAAAAATAAGAATATTTACTTGAGAAACTAAAGTTAAAAACAAATTATCGTTGAGAATGACAAAAACATGGAAAGGACGGAACAGGACATGATTGAGAATAAGAGAGCAGAGAATACCGGATTATACGACCCAAGCTTTGAGCACGATAACTGTGGTATCGGTGCCGTTGTCAATATCAAGGGTATCAAGACACATGACACAGTGAACAATGCTCTCAAGATAGTAGAGAATCTTGAGCACAGAGCAGGAAAGGACGCAGAGGGCAAGACCGGAGACGGTGTAGGTATACTCCTTCAGATATCACATAAGTTTTTCACCAAGGCTGTAGCAGAACTCGGATACGATCTTGGAAAGGAAGGCGACTATGGAATAGGAATGTTCTTCTTTCCACAGAAAGAGCTGCCTCGCAAGCAGGCTATGAAGATGTTCGAGGTTATAGTAGAGAAGGAAGGTCTTGAGTTCCTTTGCTGGAGAGAGGTCCCTACAACACCGGGAATACTTGGTAAAAAAGCAATTGATGTAATGCCATGTATCATGCAGGCGTTCATCAGAAGACCTGAGACAGTGAAGGCTGGAATGGATTTCGACAGAAAGCTTTATTTTGTCAGAAGAATATTTGAGGAGAGCAATGATGACACATATGTTCCATCACTTTCAAGCAAGACCATAGTATATAAAGGAATGTTCCTTGTCGGAGAGCTCAGAATGTTCTACAACGATCTTCAGGATCCTGACTATGAGTCAGCTATAGGACTTGTTCATTCAAGATTCTCAACGAATACAACGCCATCATGGCTCAGAGCTCATCCATACAGATACCTGTGCCACAACGGTGAGATCAATACCATAAGGGGAAATGAGGACAAGATGATCGCTCGTGAGGAGACTATGGAGTCTACCATCATGCAGGATGAGATGTACAAGGTTATGCCTGTTCTTGATCCGGACGGATCGGATTCAGCAAGACTTGACAATTGTCTTGAGTTCCTGGTACTGAACGGAATACCGCTTCCAATGGCAGTCATGATCACGATTCCTGAGCCATGGGAGAACGACAGAGCCATGAGCCAGGAGAAGAAGGATTTCTATCAGTATTATGCAACCATGATGGAGCCATGGGATGGTCCTGCTTCTATATTATTTACAGACGGCGAGCTCATGGGAGCAGTCCTTGACAGAAACGGACTGAGACCATCGAGATACTATATAACAGATGACGACTACCTTGTACTTTCATCAGAAGTTGGAGTCCTTGACGTGGATCCATCGAGGATCGTGAAGAAGGATCGTCTCAGACCGGGCAAGATGCTTCTTGTAGATACCGTGAACGGACGTCTCATATCAGATGAGGAGATCAAAGAGAAGTATGCGCTTGCCAAGCCATATGGTGAGTGGGTAGACAGCAATCTTGTTCATCTCGCTGATCTGAAGATTCCGAACATCAGAGTTCAGGAGTACACAGATGAGGAGAGGGCAAGACTTCAGAAAGCATTTGGATACACCTACGAGGATTTCAAGAACACCATATATCCTATGGCAGAGAAAGGTGCAGAGGCCATCAGTGCCATGGGTACTGATACACCGCTGGCAGTTCTCTCAAACAGCCACAAGCCACTGTTCAACTTCTTCAAGCAGTTATTTGCACAGGTTACAAATCCTCCTATCGATGCTATCAGAGAGGAAGTTGTCACATCCACATCGGTATATCTCGGAAAGGACGGCAACATCCTTGAGGAGAAGCCGGAGAACTGCCATGTTCTGAAGATCAACCATCCAATACTGACAAATACAGATCTTCTGAAGATCAAGAACATGAATGTACCGGGACTTAAGGTTGCGACACTTCCTATTCTTTATTATAAGAACACGTCCATGGAGAAGGCTCTGGACAGACTCTTCATCGAGGCCGATAAGCTCTACAGAGACGGTGTAAATATATTGATCCTTTCAGACAGGGGCGTGGACGAGAACCATGTGGCAATCCCATCACTTCTTGCAGTGTCAGCTATGCAGAAGCATCTGGTACGTACAAAGAAGAGAACAGCGGTTGCGATCATCCTTGAGAGTGCTGATCCAAGAAATGTTCATCACTTTGCAACACTTCTCGGATACGGTGCATGTGCAGTCAATCCATATCTTGCAATAGAGACGATCAAGCAGATGGTAGATTCACATCTGCTGAACAAGGATTTCAATGCGGCTGTCGATGATTACAACAGTGCAATATGCCACGGAATAGTAAAGATCGCATCCAAGATGGGTGTTTCAACTATACAGTCATACATGGGTTCACAGATATTTGAGTGTATCGGTCTTTCAAAGGACGTTGTGGACAGATACTTTACAAATACAGTAAGCCGTGTAGGTGGTTCTGGTATAAAGGAGCTTGAGAAGACCGTTGATGATCTTCACTCATCAGCATTTGATCCGCTTGGCCTGAACACAAACCTTGCACTCACAAGTATCGGCGCACACAAGTTCAGAAGCGGCAAGGAGGAGCACCTGTACAATCCTGTCACAATACATCTTCTTCAGGAGGCTACAAGGCGCGGCGACTACAAGATGTTTAAGCAGTACACAGCAGCCCTCCATGACGAGCAGAAGCCATTCCATCTGAGAGGCCTTATGGACTTCAAGTTTGCTGACAAGCCGGTTCCACTTGATGAGGTTGAGCCTGCAAGTGAGATCGTGAAGAGATTCAAGACAGGTGCCATGAGTTACGGAAGTATATCACAGGAGGCACATGAGTGTATGGCCATCGCCATGAACGAGCTGGGCGGCAAGTCCAATTCAGGTGAGGGCGGTGAGTCTATAGAGAGGCTTACGATCGGTAAGGATGGCAAGAACAGATGCTCAGCTATCAAGCAGGTTGCATCAGGAAGATTTGGTGTTACATCGAGATATCTTGTGAGTGCCAAGGAGATACAGATCAAGATGGCACAGGGAGCAAAGCCTGGTGAGGGCGGACATCTTCCTGGTGGAAAGGTATATCCATGGATCGCAAAGACAAGACTTTCAACTCCTGGAGTAAGCCTTATCTCTCCACCACCACACCATGATATCTATTCGATAGAGGATCTTGCACAGCTCATCTACGACTGTAAGAACGCAAATCGTGATGCGAGAATATCAGTAAAGCTTGTGTCCGAGGCCGGTGTTGGTACAGTAGCTGCCGGTGTTGCAAAGGCTGGAGCGCAGGTCATCCTGATCTCGGGTTACGACGGTGGAACAGGTGCAGCACCTAACAATTCTATCCACTATGCAGGACTTCCTTGGGAGCTCGGACTTGCAGAGACACATCAGACACTTATCATGAATGATCTCAGAAACAAGGTTATCCTTGAGGCAGACGGTAAGCTGATGACAGGCCGTGACGTTGCGATAGCTGCAATGCTCGGCGCAGAAGAGTTTGGATTTGCGACAGCGCCGCTTGTAACTATGGGATGTGTCATGATGAGGGTATGTAACCTTGACACATGTCCTGTCGGTATAGCAACCCAGAACCCTGAGCTCAGAAAGAGATTCAGAGGTAAGCCAGAGTACGTGAAGAACTTCATGCTGTTCATAGCAGAGGAGCTTCGTGAGTATATGAGCAAGCTCGGAGTAAGGACAGTTGATGAGCTGGTTGGACGTTCAGATCTCCTGATGAGCAGTGACAGAGCTGACGAGAGAAATGTCATACTGGACAAGATAATCAACAACCCATATATAGATATGCCGCAGAACAAGGTAAAGTATCATGAGAAGAATGTATATGATTTCCAGCTTGAGAAGACAGTGGATATGACGGTTCTCATGAAGAAGCTTGGACCGGCTCTGGAGAAGAAGCAGAAGAAGAGCGTGGAGCTGGATGTAGGAAATACAGACAGGTCTGTTGGAACAATATTCGGTTCAGAGATCACTAAGAGATACGGTGAGACACTTGACGACGACACTTATATCGTCAAATGCAATGGCGCCGGAGGACAGAGCTTTGGAGCGTTTATACCAAAGGGTCTTACTCTGGAACTTGTGGGCGACAGCAACGATTACTTTGGAAAGGGACTTTCAGGAGGAAAACTTATAGTCTATCCACCTCGTTCTGTAAGCTTTAAGCATGAGGATAACATAATCATTGGAAACGTAGCACTGTACGGAGCGACAAGCGGTAAGGCGTTCATCAACGGTGTTGCAGGTGAGAGATTTGCGGTGCGTAACTCAGGTGCTGTGGCAGTCGTAGAGGGTGTCGGAGATCACGGATGCGAGTACATGACAGGCGGTAAGGTTGTGGTGCTTGGTACAACAGGCAAGAACTTTGCAGCCGGTATGAGCGGCGGTGTCGCTTACGTACTTGATATGGAGAATGATCTGTACAAGAGACTTAACAAGGAAATGATATCCATAGAGTCAGTCACTGACAAATATGAGGTGAGCGAGCTTAAGCAGCTCATCATGGATCATGTAAACTACACAAATTCCGATATAGGAAAGAAGATACTTGACGACTTTGAGAACTATCTTCCAAAGTTCAAGAAGATCATTCCAAAGGATTACAAGAAGATGATGAACATGATCGTTGCATTTGAAGAGAAAGGCTTAAGCCGCGAGAAGGCAGCTATCGAAGCGTTCTACAAGGTTAAGAATGGAGGTAAGTAGGAATGGGAAAACCAACTGGATTTTTAGAGTATGAGAGAAAGACAAGTACAGAGCTTGCCCCAAAGGAAAGAATCAAGAACTTCAACGAATTCCATATTCCGCTTAGCCGAGAAGAGCAGAGACTTCAGGCTGCAAGATGCATGGATTGTGGCGTACCATTTTGCCAGGCGGGAATGAATATATGCGGAATGACATCCGGATGTCCGCTGAACAATCTCATACCTGAGTGGAATGATATGCTGTACAACGATAATTTTGAGCACGCATTTGCAAGACTCAGCAAGACGAACTGCTTCCCTGAGTTCACAAGCCGTGTATGTCCTGCACTCTGTGAGAAGGCATGTACATGCAATCTGAATGGAGAGCCGGTGTCTGTGCGTGAGAATGAGAGGGAGATCATAGAGTATGCATTTGCCCATGATCTTGTAAATGATGAGCAGCCAAAGGTTCATTCCGGCAAAAAGGTTGCTGTCATAGGATCAGGTCCTTCAGGACTTGCGGTGGCAGATCAGCTCATAGGCCGTGGCCATGATGTGACTGTATATGAGAGAAGTGACAGGCCGGGCGGGCTTCTCATGTATGGTATTCCGAATATGAAGCTTGAGAAGCAGATCATAGACAGACGAATAGATGTCATGAAGAAGCGCGGAATAAAGTTTGTACTTAACACGGAAGTTGCAGCCGGAAAGGCTGCTGCAAAGACAGTATGTCCAAAAGATGACCAGATGACAGGATATCTTAAGAATAAGAACCTCAAATATGTAAAGGCCGAGGATCTGCTTAAGGAGTACGACGCAGTAGTGCTTGCATGTGGTGCGGCAAATCCAAGAGACATCAAGGTGCCTGGAAGAGAGGCGAAGGGAATATACTTTGCAGTTGATTTCCTTAAGACAACGACAATGAGCCTTGTTAATTCAGGATTTGCAGACAAACAGTATGTGAATTGCAAGGGTAAGAATGTTCTCGTGATCGGTGGCGGTGACACAGGAAATGACTGTGTAGGAACAGCAGTCCGTGAGGGCGCTGTGAACGTCACACAGCTTGAGATGATGCCTAAGGCACCGGATAGCAGAACACCTGACAATCCATGGCCGGAATGGCCAAAGATCTGCAAGACAGATTATGGCCAGCAGGAGGCTATAGCAGTATACGGACACGATCCGAGAATCTATGAGACTACAGTCAAAGAGTTCATCAAGGACAAGGATGGAAACGTCAAGGCAGCCAAGTGCGTGAAGCTTGACTGGGAGAAGAATCCTGAGACTGGCAGAATGAGCATGACAGAGATCGAGGGCAGTGAATACATCGTTGATTGTGATGTTGTTCTCATTGCAGCAGGATTTCTGGGATGCCAGACTTATGTAGCTGAGAGCTTTGGAGTAGAGGTGAACGAGAGAACGAACGTCAAGACAGCATGTCCTAATTCCTATGCGACAAATGTTCCAAAGGTATTTGTTGCAGGAGATATGCATCGCGGACAGTCACTTGTGGTATGGGCTATCCGTGAGGGCAGAGAGGCTGCAAAGGCCGTGGAGGAACTGCTGCTTGGATATACGAATCTGCAGTGATATGATTGCGGAATAAACGGTCGAAAATAGGGGGCGAGTGGTAGAGATATACCATTCGCCCCCTATTTTCGACCGTTCGCCGATAAAAGTATACAAAAATCATTCAAATAATGTTAATTTATAAAGGGTATACTCAGGCGCAGTATATCATACAGACAGATACGGGAGAGAAAAAATGTACAAGATAGCTATATGTGATGACGATAAAGGAGAATTGGAATATGTGGAACGTATAATAGAAAAGTCATTTGACAGAAAAAATGTACAGTCCGCTTATAAAGCATATACAAGTGCAAAAACTTTATTGGAGGACAATAAGCAGGAGCCTTTTGATCTGGTGTTTCTTGATCTTGATATGCCTGGAATCAATGGAATGGAGACGGCTGAGAATATAGGAATGCAGGAAGGAAGAACTGAGATAGTATTTGTAACCAATCATGAAGAGCTGGTATACAAGGCGTATAGATTTAAAGCCATTGGGTTTATTCGTAAAAAGTATCTTGAGGAGGAGATAGATGAAATAATTGATATTTTCTTCAAAGAGATGGCTTACAGAGAACAGTATCTTGTATTTAAGGATTCAAGGACAACTTATAAAATACTGTCACAGGATATAATGTATATGCAGAGTGCTGATCATTATGTAGATGTAGTTACGCATGATAATAGATATGTAGTCAGGGATAGCATGAATAACATAGAAAAGATGTATTCTGATTGTGGCTTTATACGAATCCATGCAAGATATATAGTTAATTACAAATATATATATTCTTTAGAAAAAAATGAGGTGGTTCTGACAGATGGGCGTAAACTGCCAATGAGCAGAGCTAAGGGAAGCAGTGTAAAGCAGCTGTTCCAATATTATTCGAGGAGATAAGATGAGTATATTCTGGAATGTAATAGAACTTACAGCTACCGCGTTTGAAAGTTATATCATCGTGTCGGCTATAACGGCAATATTTGGACATAGATACGCCGAAAATAAGGGGAAAATAATTGATATATTGTTTATGATGGCTGCAACAGGGTATGTGACTTTGCTAAATCATTTTTATCAGTTTGAAGGCATGCTTTCATTGACGATCTTATTGTTATATATATTGTATGCCGTGTTTTTTACCAATGGGAGGGTGATCAATCAGGTACTGACGACTGTCATGTTGTTCTCATTGGTGATTTTGATAAATGTGTCAGTGACGATGTGTATGTCTATGGTACTTGGAATTCGGGATACGGTGATTTTTACTGATAGTGATGGAGCAAGATTGTTTGCTTTGTTCCTCACAAAGATCATATATTTTGCGGTTACAAGAATGATCGTACATATGTATAAAAAAGATTTTATTGAACTTGCGACCAATGAGACGGTGCTTATGGTTGCCATGTTTGGATTGTTATTTGTTATTTGTACAGTGCTCATAAGACTGCAGATGCGTTATCCGGAAATAAAAGATTCTGTGTTTGGGGCTGTGTTCTGTGCGCTGCTTTTATATGTTTTTGTTTATTATATGCTGGGCAAGATAGCAAGAGATAATAAGGACAGGATGCAGATAAAACTGCTTGAGACCCAGCTTTCTGAGCAGAGGAATCTGATGGAAGAGGCAGGACAGGTACATAGGGATATAAAAAAGACAGAACATGATCTAAAGCATCATTTATTCAGCGTACTTGGTATGGTAAAGATGGGGAAGTCTGAAGATGCTGAACAATATCTGGAGAGCTTGCTTCACCAATATGAGGCAAGTGTATTCAGGTACATACAACTGGACAACAGTGCGATATCAAGTATACTGAATTTCAAAATAGGCAGATGCCACTCTAGCAATATAGATATGAAAACAGAGATAGAGACAGACTTTGACGGCTTTTCTGATACTGATATATGTGTTCTTCTTGCAAATGTGTTGGACAATGCGATAGAGGCAAGCGAGAAAGTATCGGTACCGAAGATTCTGGTGCACTTGTGGGACGATAAGGGATATCTTCATATAGATGTGAGGAACAGGATAGAACAGTCGGTACTTACAGATAATAGAGAACTGGCTACTACGAAGTTGGACAAAGATAAACATGGACTTGGAATTTACTCAATATCCCAGATAGTAAACCGTTATGATGGAATGAAGGATCATTATGAAAAAGGAGGGTATTTTATAACGGATATATGGCTTAAAAGACCAGAAAAAAAGATATGATGAATACCAAATTCGACAAAAAACATACCATACTCGACATGAAGATTGTTGGATAAGTGAATCAGTTATATAACGAGATAAGAGGTGATTAGATGATTACATCGATAGCTCGTTATGTAACTGATTTTTTATTGCGGGAAAAGGAGGAGAACAAAAGGTGAAAAGAATATTGAAAAATAGTCTTATGACGTTAGTGGCAAATGCTGGGTATGTCGCAGCAAAAAGAGCT
Source organism: uncultured Coprococcus sp. (assembly GCA_934270935.1). Taxonomy (GTDB): domain Bacteria; phylum Bacillota; class Clostridia; order Lachnospirales; family Lachnospiraceae; genus Coprococcus. The sequence continues at coordinate 13,656 of CAKQQK010000062.1, forward strand.
GTTGGATCTGCATCAATCTATGGTTATCATCAGCCAAAGGAACCTAAGATTGTAGACCGTTTGGTTGAAAAACGACCATTAAGTAAAAGAACAGTTGAGAGTTTTAAAATGAAAATTAAATTTATGAGGGAGAGATAAGTTATGAAGAAAATAGGTAAAGATTTAAAGAAGAAGGTAGTTATGTTTACTATGGCGGGAGCTATGGCTCTGACAGGGGCTGCAGGGGCAGCCGGTACTGCGTTTGCAAATTCTAATGGTATTGCTACATGCAATAATGAGGTAATAGGAGAGCCAAATACGAATGATACTACTTATGCACATAGCAATAACAATTCGGTGAGCTATAGTAAATTCAGATATAAGTATAATACAACAAAAGTATATATTCACCCAACCGATGGCCCGATGCTTTATTACAGAGTTCAGGGAGCTTATACTGCCGGAGGATCAGGATTAGCAAACAGATCAGAGGCATATGGAGTGCCTGTTGGTGTTCAGGCAAGTTTCACGAATTATGTTAATGAAAACCATAATATGTATGCAAGGTTAAAAATGAGACATTCAGTAACACAACCTATAGATTCTAAGGGAGTCTGGAGCCCTGATTCGACACGAAATTACACTATATACTAAAACAGCCGGATCATATGCTATATATAATGATGATGGCAGTGTTAAAAAGCTGTCGCCGCAGAGCAAAACTCTGTGGTGACAGCTTTTAGATAACAGGAGGATATGGATAATGGCTAAGAAGAAAATGATCATATCATGTGTACTGATACTGGCAGTTGTAGTTACAGGCGTGGCTGCATACTGGCTGCAGAAGAATAAAGAACCGGTGTCGGAACGTATCAGACGTAAGACGTCAGAGACAGATACAGATGAAAAAACAAAGGCTGCAGATGTGACGGACACGGAAGTCGGTTCAGACAGTGATAATGCAACAACGGAAGATTACAGAGGAAAAAGTGGTGACAACATCCTGATGATAGGCAGTGTGAAAGTTGAACTTTTATCCGCTGATGTACTAGATGGCAGGAATGAAGAGGTAAGTACGGAGACAAAGTACCCTGTAGAATATTTTAAGTCACAGTCTCTTCCGGCAGATAATGTGACAGAAGATGTAACAGACTGGGATACAATACTTGAAGTGTCTCCTGAATTTAAGGAATTCAATCAAGCTCCGTTTGGGACATATACCGGGGAAGAGACAGTGGAGAAAATGGAAAGCTTCAGTGATTTGATAGACAGCTATACTACAACTGTAGTCAGACCACAGAAAGTGTATTTTATTAAGTGCCGCCTTACAAATGAGAGTTCCAGTGCTGCAATGGATACGCTGCCACTAGAGGTTACAAGTGTATCTGATACTGGGAAAATGACATACAGAGAGGATCTTAAATATTTTGATAAGCCTATATATACAGAGGGAGAAGACCGGGATAAAAAGTATTTCTTTTTTAAACTTGCCGGTCATGAGAGCATGGAGTGTACGATCGGACTTGTGGTTCCGCAGGAATTTGATGAAAACGACCGACACTATTATGGAGACAGTCCATTTGATGCAAGTGGAGGCTCTATTCAGTACGATCCCACAGTCCTTCCGAATTTTGTGGATATAGATGCACTTCCAAAACCCGAGGAATGAGATGGTGCGCTTACGAGCGCAAGCGAGTAACTATAAATGCGCACCATCGACCTGCCACAAAGAATGTCACATTTATGACAGGTTGTTCGTTATATAAAATAAAACAGACAGTGTTCCAATGGAGGATATGAGAAAAATGAGAAAAAGAAGCAGGGCTATATATGCAATGATGTGTGCAGCTCTTATGATGTCGGGCTGCAGTAATGATAAAGGTGTAAACAGCGGTGATGCCGGGAAAGCTGATATGGGTTCTGCTGTATCAGAAGCTGGTGCTGCGGATGAAAATGGAAGTCTGCTTGCACAGCAGCTGGGAATTCCCGGGAGTGTCCAGATGGATCTTCCGGCTGATGGTACAAACCTGAAGAAGATCACGCTGGATGACAAGGATGTAATTGTTCCGGACAGGGATAGAATGTATACAAAATCCTACAGGATGGGAATTTTGACAGATGAGACCCGTGAGGAGATAGTAAAATCTTTTCTTGATGAAAGCGACGGTATATATAATTACCCGGAAGAGTTATTCAATGAGAAGGATAAAGACAGGGAGTCTGTGGAGCAGTTCTTCGAAGATAACAGTGGAGAGAAGCCGGATTACAGTGGCGAATATTTTATAGGAAAGATAGATGGCGAGCCCTATGTCGTAAGATTTATGGATACATCGTGGTCGATAGATGAAGCTGTGGCGGTGTCAAGGGTATGTATAGATGAGGTCACTGACGAGATGGCAGCAAAACAGATAAGCAGTATAAGGTATTATGATTACAATCCTGATGTGCTGAAGGAAGAGAGCACAGAGCAGGAAGACGGCACAGATGAAGAGGCGGCAAACAGCTGCGGGATGAATAAGGAAGAGGCCGGAAAAAAGGCTGCTGATGACATGGCTGCATGGGGATTCAATGATGTGGTGCAGACGTCGATCACAGATATGTATAAAGCCTATGAAGGGGATCATTTTAATGTCCTGGAGTATGATAAGGATGGATATACAGTCAGGTTTGATGCGTCAGTCAATGATGTAACACTGTATCAGCCTATGTCCCTGAGCATTGATACCATAGTAAATCCTGACGGAGAAGAAGGCGGCCTTGTGGACACCAGCAGATATTACAGTTCAGAGAGGTCTTATTATACCCTGTCGTTCAACGAGGATGGACTTATGGACTTTTATGGATACTGGCCAATGAGATCTGATGATGATCTTCATCCGGTGGATCATCTCATCACATGGGATGAGGCTGTGGACGGACTGAAAAAGGCCATACCGGATCACTTTGCCGGTTACAAAGGGTATTCAGAAGTCAAATTTAATGATGTGAGACTTGCATACTTTAGGACGAAGACCGGAGACAAAGAGTATGAGATCATACCTGTATATGTATTTGCACAAATGGAATCATGGGCGGAAGAGGATAACGCACCAGACCAGCTTCTGATGATAGATGCCAGAGATGGAAGTGAAGTGGATGTCAGACAGGATCCTGCCCGCCAGGGAATTATGTGAGATGGTGCGCTTACGAGCGCAAGCGAGTAACTATCATGCGCACCATCGACCTGCCACAGAGTGTAAGCTCTGTGGCGATACCCGAGGAGGCCTGCTATGAACGCAGTTCACCTGAGGAGGTTTGATATGAAGAGGATAATTATATTTATTTCCGGAATACTTTGCATATGCGTCATCGTGTTCTGGTGTGGCAGGATATACAGTGTGAACAGTGCATATACGGATGATACAAAAAGATATGGCGCAGATGCCGTGGTGGCGGATTCTGGGCTTGAAATACGCTGCGTGGAGTCGCATATATACAGCGTGGATGAATACAAGAAAAGGTTCGGAGTGGATGCTGTGTATGTGCTTGATCCGGGGGACAGACTGCTGTGTGTTTGCCTAAATGTAAAAAATACAGGTTATGAAGATATGAGCTGGGATGATGTCATGGACAGAACACTTGGAGGTTTTGAGTCCGTAACGTGGGGCAGTGCTGTCTCTCCATACATGGGACAGAGCATAAATGTATTCAGAAGCAGACAGCTTGGTGCAGGTGCGGCTCAGGATATATGGTACGTGACGGCACTGTCCCGGGTGTCGTTTGGACAAAAGACATGGGACACTATGAATAGTGAGGAGTTCTGGTATGTGCCGGCGCTTGAACCTGTGAAGATCACGATGAAGTTGGAACTTCAGGAATGATATTTAAGAAAGATATCTGCCTGTAACATGAAACTCAGAGAAAGTTATGAAGTGGTGTAAGAGTATGAAGATATTTGGATTTGAGATAAAGAGGGCATTTGCGAATGCCTGGTTTGTCCTGAGTGTGGCGATAGGGACTG
>CAKQQK010000063.1:0-17421 GCA_934270935.1 uncultured Coprococcus sp.
GCCTGACCCCTTTTGATTGAGTGGGGTGTCGAAAAATGAATGGTAAAAAAGGTTCAATGGTAGATACATAACGACGAATTTATGTTATAATAATCAAGCTGCCGGGTGATGTGTAAGAACAGGCGGTACATTAAAAACGAATACCAGAACACAAGGAGGAAACGATAGATGTTTTATGCGATTTCGGGAATAAATGGAGATTATGAGGCGTACAGGAGGGCTCTTAAGAAGCTTAAATTTCAGAACCTCGATGACATAAAAGAAGACGATATCATGAATGAAGAGACCGTGATAAATACCCTTGAGGGAGAGGATGTGCTGTATGTCCTTGGCAATATTGTAGGTGCCGGCGGCGGTTCCATGAAGATCATACAGGACATGATGAACAGGGATAATGTCATAGCAGTGGTAGGTGAGAATGAGTACAAGATAACCCAGTCCCTGAAGGCGCTGGATGACCACATTCGTTCCACAGGTGATGTTCCGCCACAGGCAATCATGGACAGGATCACGTCCATGCTCGGCGATGAACTTTCAGGTGTTGTCAAGGAGTTTACAGAGCTTGACGATGACGACAGAGAAGACGTAATAGATTACATCGATGAGATATCCGAGGAGGCATTCCTTGAGGTCATGATGGCGAAAAAGAAGTTCGTTCTGGTGCATGCCGGAATAAAGAACTTCAAGCAGGACAAGGAACTTGATGAGTACAGTACAGAGGACTTTGTCACAGAACCTGCAGATCTGGATAAGACATATTACAAGAACAGAACACTTGTGGTAGGTCATGTGCCAACTACAGAGATAGAAGGCGGAGAAGGCAAGATCGTGAAGAAGAACAACAATGTAGCTATTGACTGCGGCTGCGGCAAAGGGGGACAGCTTGGAATATACTGTCTGAACAATGGCGCAGAGATGTATGTATAATAGAGATAGATATGGATCATGGCCGGGTGAGATCATCACTCCGGCCATTTTCTGTGCAAAATTGACCTGCGAGGTGCGGAAAACAGGCTGTAAAAAGATACAAATTGTATAATGTGTACATAAAAACTAAAATGCCACCGCAAAAATTGGCAAAAAAAATTTGCTTCCAAGTATTCACAAAATATGACAAATTTGTTAAATTAAATGTTGAGCATGTAGACCTATGTCGAGGTACAGATGTAGAGATAGGAGGATGCAATGAAGGTTATAGATTTTCATTCGCACATACTGCCAGGGATAGATGACGGCAGCCGGAATGTGCAGACATCAGTGGACATGCTGAGGATGTGCAAGGAACACGGAGTGGATCTGATGATCGCCACACCGCATTTCTATGCTGATTCCAACAGGGTAGAGAGATTTGTTGAAAACAGACAGGCGGCATATGACAAGGTCATGGCTGCGAGAGCGGATATACCGAAGATATTGATGGGAGCAGAGGTGGCATTCTTCGAGGGTATAAGCAGATCGGAGAAATTGCAGGCACTAACAATACAGGGAACGAATGTCATATTGCTTGAGATGCCATTCGTGACATGGAGTGATTCGGTAGTGCGAGAAGTAAGAGACTTAACAGAGAAGAGACATTTCCATATCATATTAGCTCATATAGAGCGTTTCTTAAGCATATCAGGCAACAATTCTTATGTAAAACAGGTGCTTGAACTGCCGGTGACGGTTCAGGTGAACGCTGAGACACTGTTGGATTTCAGACAGAAGGGCAAGATGTTCAAGATGTTCAGAAAGAACTATGCACACATTCTGGGAAGTGACTGCCATGGTATGCATCACAGGATGCCAAATCTATGGCTGGGACGTGAAGCGATATCCCGCAAACTTGGAGCAGATGTGCTTTCCCGCATCGACGTATACGGCGAGAGGCTGCTTGCGGAACATACGATACAATCATGACCAGAAAACAAAAGATAGTCTGGCGGCATACAAATACCAGAATAAAGAAGAACGATTACAACAGAACAAATTAATATAGAAGAAAATTTGTATGGAGGACATAATATGTCTAAGAAGACAGCGATAATCATAAGCGTTATTTTATTTGTGATACTGTGCGCACTCATAGTATGCGAAAAGATGTGGCCAACGGCAGGAGCAAATCTCCTGATTGGGACATTGAGATAGGCTGCAGCAAAGTAGTAGTGCAGGGGCGTTATCCGGCAGGGCAGCCGGCGTGATCAGAGGTGATACATATGTCGCATAAAGATATGACATTTACAGAAAAAAAGAGAATATACAGGCGGATTGGCGCAGGCATTCTCCTGGTGGCCATATTGTGTGCATCACTCGCCATTGCGCTCAGACCTGCAAGCGGCGGGAATACGGCAAGCCCGACTGATGCGAAGGCAGACGGCATGATAGAGGTGGACGGAGTCAGGTATGTTCCAAAGAAGAACATAGAGACATATCTGTTCATGGGAATAGACAACATGGGCAAGGTTCAGAAAGTTACAGGCTATGAAGGCGCCGGCAGATGTGATGTAGTGATGCTGATGGTGAGAGACCTGAGCGATGGCACATACAAGACGCTTACACTTGACCGCAATACCATGGTGGAGCAGGATTCACTTGAGCCGGATGGTACCAGCCTTGGCTCATCAGTGGCACAGCTTGCACTGGCACATGAGAATGGCGATGGAATGGAGATAAGCTGTGAGAATGTGAAAAAAGCAGTGTCGAATTTCCTTGACGGTCAGAGGATAGACGGCTACGCTGCCGTGAACATGGGTGCCATAGGAACTATTAACCATCTGGCAGGCGGGGTCACAGTTACCATAGAAGATGACTTTTCCAAGGTGGATAAGACCATGAAGATGGGCGAAACCATCACGCTGACAGATGAACAGGCGGTACACTACGTACACGACAGATATGATGTTGGAGATGAATCCAACACACAGAGAATGAAACGGCATGAGGCATACAAGGCAGGCCTGATGAAGAATCTCGAAGACAAATGCAACGCAGACAACTCATATCCGCTCACCATATATGAAGCCCTTGGCGATTACATGGTGACGGACATAAATTCACAGAAATTCTCCAAACTGGCACTTTTGGTGCTGAAAGATAAAGATGCGGGATCTGTGAGCATAGAGGGAACAGAGACCATAGATGATCTTGGGTATGTTGAAGTTGAGGCCGATGAGACGAGCCGTCAACAGGCGATACTTGATCTGTTCTACAAAGAATACAAGTAGAATCTAAGTGTTTTATCACGGTGATTATAAAAAAGCAGGCGCAGGGATAGCCTGACAAATTAGAAACACGGAGGAGTAATATGAATTCCAACAATATGGCGGCACCGGGCAATGAGGTGACAGCAAAGAACACGATAACAACACTAAAGGTGGAAGAAGATGACAAAGAGATAGATCTGCTCGATATGGGGATGGCACTCGTCGAGAAGCTTCCATATATCATACTGTGCTTCCTGCTTGGAGCGGTGATCTTCAATGCATACGCATATTTCATGGTGAAGCCGACATACCAGTCAACCGCAAAGTTATATGTGGTATCAGCGTCCAGCGATTCAGTGGTAAATCTTCAGGATCTGAACCTGGGATCATCACTGACAAAGGACTATGAAGATCTGATACTCAGCTATCCGGTGCTGGATCAGGTTATAGACAAGATGGGACTCAATATGAATTCAGCAGATCTGGCAAAGATGATAAGCCTTGAGAATCCGACGGATACCCGAGTGCTGAAGATTACAGTCACCAGCACTGACAAGCAGCAGGCATGCGATATAGCAAATACACTCGCTGACGTATCTGTGGATTATCTCCCAGATACCATGAGCACAAATGCGCCAAATATAGCACAGGTTGCAAGAGTCGCTGATCAGAAAGTAGGACCAAGCTATCTGAAGTATACAGCCATCGGAGCTATACTCGGAGCACTCATATATTGCATGATCATCATCATCGGATATCTGATGGATGACACAATTCACTCAGCGGATGATTTGGAGAAATACTTTGGCATAGTTCCACTTACCGTCATTCCAGAGAGCGATCAGTTCAGGACGGATGATGGTCAGGATTATGAGCTGAGAAAACTGGGAAAGAGAGGAGCAAAGCATGAATAAGTTAAATGTAGAGTTCCAGGAACTGCCATATGCAGTTGAAGAGGCGATGAACCGTCTCAGAATAAATATAAAGTTCTGCGGCAAGAACACCAGAAAGATACTCATCACAAGCAGCATGCCAAATGAGGGCAAGAGCAGTGTAGCCATCAATCTGTGGAGAATGCTGGCTGAAGCAGGATTCCCAGCAGTGCTGGTTGACGTCGACCTCAGAAAATCAGTCATAAAGGAAAGACATCACATAAAGAATGCGGATAAGCTTCAGGATCTCGGCTGTTACCTGTCGGGTCAGGCTGAGATGGAGGATGTGCTTTATCAGACGCAGATAGAGAATGCATACATGGTTCCATGTGTGAATCTTCTGGAGAGCCCGTCGGCTCTGCTGGAAGATGCCAGATTTTCAGAGATGCTTGACAAGCTGGCAAAGACTTACAGATACGTCATCATCGACTCCCCTCCTATGGGAAGCGTGGCAGATGCAGCGCAGATTGCGTCGCTGTGTGATGGCGCTGCACTCGTTGTGAGAGCCGGTGAGACATCAAGAAATCTCGTAAAACAGTCACTGCAGCAGCTTGACCAGGTAGGCTGCAAGCTCCTCGGAATCATACTCAACAGAGTCGAGACCACAGGAAGAGCTTATAAGAAGTACTATGGCAAATATGGTAAATATTACAGCCATTACGGTTCATACGGCAGATATGGCGCTGAAAAAACAGGTGAGGCTGCCGCAACAGAAGCAGTACACAAGTAGAGTTGGATATTACATATCGTAGTGTGGCATACGGTATGTTTTATCATATAAATTTACGATCAATTTGGGAAGGAGGAATTTATCGTGAAGAAATTAAAGAAGTTACTGGCAATAGTATTATGTATAGCCATGATGGTTCCTGCAACAGTACTTGCTGCACCACAGTCATCACCTGCAAAGGTTGACCTTTCAAAGAAGGCTACTGTTACAACAGCTTCAACACTGTATTACACAGGATCAACACAGAAGGCTAAGTTTGTTGTCAAAGTAAACGGAAAGACTCTTGTAGCTGAACAGGATTATGTAGTTAAGGGCTATTACTATGTTAAGAATGCCGGAGTATATAAGGTAACAGTTACAGGAAAAGGTAAATATACAGGAACAAAGACTTATACTTACCGAGTAGCATCAAAGTCTGTAGCACCAAGCAATGTAGCAGCTTCAGCTTCATCAAAGACTTACACAGGCAAGAAGCAGGCAACTGCTATCACTGTAAAGTATGGTAAGACTGTACTCAAGAAGAACGTTGATTACACTGTAAAGGGTATCACAGCAGCTACAAATGCCGGAACATACAAGATCACTATCACAGGTAAGGGCAACTTCAAGGGCACAAAGACCATTACATATACTGTAAAGAAGGCAGCTCAGAAGGTACGTGTAGTTGCAGGCAAGACAAGCAAGAGAGTTTACGTTTCCGGTGTTAAGGGTAAGGCAAAGGTTTCTTACACAACAAACAACGGAAGAGTAAAGGTATCTAACGGTAAGGTTATAGTAGGCAAGGGTGTCAAGAAGGGCACAAAGGTCAGAGTAACCGTAACAGTTGCAGCAACACATAATTACAAGTCATACAAGAAGACAGTTACTTACGTAGTTAAATAATTGCTCTTTTGATGTATAACAAGTGATTGCCGCCGAAGCCGCAGCAAGCAGGGAGTTCGCGCCACGGAATGCCCAGAGCTGCTGGCCGAGGTGGTGTAAAAGATGAATGGGCAGGGTGAAGACAGGAATGTATCATGTGCTGATTGACTACCTGTTGTATATAGTTATCAGGTGTGCAGTTCACAGATGAAACAGTTGAACAGAGTGTTAGTTCAGGTGTTTCATGTATGAATTATAGATTTGGATGATTGCGGGTCTGCGGTCATCTACAGGTTTTTACAAATGAGGAGAGGAAAATATGTATCAGAAAGGGGCAAAAGGCTGGCTGAAGCACTTCGACTTCATGCTGCTGGATCTTATAGTACTTCAATTGTCATTTCTTGTGGCATTCCAGATCAGACACGGCATGGTAAATCCGTATGCGAACAGAGATTATCTGGCATTGGCTATCATCACGGAGCTGGCGGATATAGTAGCCATGATATTCCTGAATACATATGAGGGCGTTCTCAGAAGAGGATACTTCAAGGAATTCATATCCAGCTTCAAGAACGGTTTCGTGATAGTTGCACTGCTCCTTCTGTATGTGTTTGTCCTCAAGGATACATCTATATATTCCAGAACTACCATCCTGCTCATGTGGGCCATATATGTGTATGTTACATTCGTGGTGAGGAGCCTGTGGAAGAAACATCTCGAGAAATATGCAGAGAAGGGCAAGGGCAAGAAACTTCTGGTCATGACCACCAGACATATAGCAGATGATGTGGTGGCAGGACTCAAGGAGAAGAACTACTCCGGGTTTGATATAGTAGGTGTCATGGTGATAGATGCCAATCTCATCGGTCAGGAGATTCAGGGAGTGCCGGTGGTGGCGGATTACAACAGCGCAGTTGATTATGTGAGAACCGCATGGGTGGACGAGATATACGTGGATGTGCGCGGAGCATACGGATATGCGAACACCCTGATAGAGGCATTTGTCGAGGGCGGCATCACGGTTCACATGTGCATATCATCCATCGTGAAGACCCACGGCGACAAGCAGCTCATCCAGAAGATAAATGGGGAGACCGTGGTCACGACCATGATGAACTACGCAACACCAAAACAGATGCTGCTCAAGAGAACGGCAGATATAATAGGCGGTCTGGTGGGCAGCATATTCACGCTCATCCTCACAATATTTATAGGACCTGTCATATACATCAAGTCCCCGGGACCGATCTTCTTCAAGCAGGAGAGAGTGGGACTGAACGGCAAGATATTCAAGATGTACAAGTTCCGAAGCATGTACATGGACGCTGAGGAGCGCAAGAAGGAACTCATGGAACAGAACACCATGAGCGATTCGAAGATGTTCAAGATGGACTTTGATCCAAGAGTCATAGGCAACAAGATCCTGCCAGACGGAACAAAGAAGAAGGGAATAGGTCAGTATATCAGAGACTTCTCCATAGACGAGTTCCCACAGTTCTTCAATGTGCTTAAAGGGGATCTGTCACTGGTTGGAACAAGGCCGCCACTTATCTCTGAGGTGGAGCAGTATGATATGCACCACAAGAGCCGACTTGCTACGAAACCTGGAATCACCGGTATGTGGCAGGTGAGCGGACGAAGCGATATCACGGACTTCGAGGAGGTCGTGAGACTGGATACGGAGTATATAGAGAACTGGAGCTTTGGGCTTGATATTCAGATTGTGCTTAAGACAGTAAAAGTTGTACTGGGAAGAGAAGGATCGAAGTAGATATGAGAATAGCAATGTTTGGACAGAAGAGAATACCATCCAGAGAAGGTGGTGTGGAGATAGTCGTTGAAGAACTAAGTATTCGTATGGCGGCACTGGGACACAAGGTTACTTGCTATAACAGAAAAGGGCACCATGTGAGTGGTTCACAGTATGACACTTTCACAGGAAAAGGGTACAAGAATGTCAAAATAAAAACTGTTCCAACTATAGAGAAAAAAGGTCTTGCTGCTGTGTCGTCATCATTTTTTGCAGCACTTTGCAGCTTATTTGGAAGGTACGATGTGGTTCATATACATGCCGAAGGACCAGCGGCGTTTTGCTTTATACCTAAATTGTTTAGGAAAAGAGTAATAGTTACAGTTCATGGTCTGGACTGGCAGAGAGAAAAATGGAAATCAGGATTCGGCGCAAAGTATATTCATTTTGGTGAAAAGATGGCGGTGAAACATGCTGATGAAATAATTGTACTCAGCAAAGGTGTTCAGAGATATTTTATGGATACCTATGGCCGAGAAACTGTGTTCATTCCAAATGGCGTAAACAGACCGGAGATAAAATCTGCAGATATAATTAACAGGCGATTTGGATTGTCAAAGGATTCATATATTCTATATCTGGGACGAATCGTTCCTGAAAAGGGAGAACATTATCTTATAGAGGCATTCAAGCAGATAGATACCGACAAAAAGCTTGTAATAGCTGGTGGTTCATCTGATACTGATGAATATATGGACAGACTGAGGAAGATGGCACAGGGCGACGAAAGAATTATGTTCACTGGGTTTGTACAGGGACAGATGCTGGAGGAGCTTTACAGTAATGCGTATATATATGTACTTCCGAGTGACCTTGAGGGTATGCCGCTTAGTCTTCTAGAGGCTATGAGTTATGGTAACTGTTGTCTTGTGTCTGATATAAAGGAGTGCACGGAGGTTATTGAGGATAAAGCTGAAGTGTTCAGAAAGTCTGATATAGATGACCTGAGAACGAGATTACAGGAATTATGTGACAGAGAAGACTTGGTACAGAAATATAAAAAGGATGCGGCAGAGTATATCTGCGGTCGGTATGATTGGAACAAAATTGTTGATAAAACTTTAGAGTTATACAAGGGTGAAAGATAATGAAGATTCTCATGATAAATAAATTCCTCTATCCAAATGGGGGAAGTGAAACTTATATATTTAAGCTTGGCGAATACCTTGAAAAACAGGGCCATGAGGTTCAATATTTTGGAATGGAACACGAAGGAAGATGCGTTGGAAACAAAGTAAATGCGTACACATCAGATATGGATTTCCATGGTGGCTCAAAATTGGCTAAGCTTACATATCCATTTAAGACTATATATAGTAAAGAGGCTCGTGTACAAATAAGAAAAGTGCTCGACGATTTTGAACCTGATGTGTGTCATCTTAATAATTTTAATTATCAGCTAACGCCATCTATGATATTAGAGATTGTGAAATGGAGGAAACAGACAGGACATAAATGCAAAATAGTGTTTACAGCACATGATTATCAGCTTGTATGTCCAAATCATATGTGTAACAATCCTAATACGCATGAGAATTGTGAGAAATGTCTCGGCGGTAAATTTTTAAACTGCACAAAGGGAAAATGTATACATGGTTCTACAGCAAAATCAGTAATAGGAACTATGGAGGCAGAATTCTGGAAGGTGAAGGGGACATATAAGTATATAGATACCATGATATGTTGTTCTGAATTCATGAAGTCTAAATTAGATACTAATCCTATATTTGCCACAAAGACAGTAGCACTTCATAATTTTATTGATAAGGTTGAGTGGAAGAATACAGAAAAGAAAGATTATGTGTTGTATTTTGGAAGATTCTCAGAAGAGAAGGGAATAGGAACACTTATAGATGTGTGTAAAAAACTTCCGAATATTCAGTTTGTGTTTGCAGGAACTGGTCCGCTTGAAGACGAAATTAAGAACATAAGGAACATAAAGAATGTTGGTTTTAAAAAAGGCGAAAGCTTAGAGAAACTTATCAGAGAAGCAAGGTTCTCTATATATCCATCAGAATGGTATGAGAATTGTCCATTTTCCGTTATGGAAAGTCAAATGTATGGAACCCCTGTACTTGGGGCAAGGATTGGTGGAATTCCAGAACTGATATCCGAGGGAAAAGCGGGCGAACTTTTTACGAGTGGTGATGGCAAGGATTTGATGTCAAAAATACAGAAACTTTGGAATAATAAGGAGCTGTGTGAAGAATACAGCGCGAACTGTAAGGATATAAGCTTTGATACTATTGATGAGTATTATAAAAAAATTGTGAAAATCTATATGAATTAATAAATGTTTGATGATGATATCAAAAGAGGAAGGATAAGAGCTATGTCGAAAAGTGGAGAGAAAAAATTAAATGGTACAGTTATAGTTACATATCGATGCAATGCAAGGTGTTCAATGTGTAATAGATATAAAGCACCATCAAAACCGGAAGAAGAGATCTCTATAGAAACTATAAAGAAATTACCCAAAATGTATTTTACAAATATAACAGGTGGTGAACCTTTTATCAGAACAGATCTCAAAGATATAGTTCGAGAGCTTTATAAGAAATCAGACCGAATAGTAATATCAACCAATGGATTTTTTACTGATAGAATAGTTGATCTGTGTAAGGAGTTTCCTCAGATAGGTATTCGTATATCCATAGAGGGATTAGAACAGACAAATAATGATATCAGGGGACTTCAAGATGGATATCAGAGGGGATATAAAACTCTTAAGACTCTTCGAGAGATGGGAATGAAGGATGTTGGTTTTGGTATGACGGTTCAGGATAAGAATGCTCCAGATCTCGTGCCACTTTATAAGATATCAGATGAAATGGGAATGGAGTTTGCTACAGCTTCTCTCCATAACAGTTTCTATTTTGTAGAGGCGAAGAACATAATAAAAGATAGACCTATGGTTGCAAAGAACTTTGAATCTCTTGTAAATGAACTACTTAGAAGCAATAGCCCAAAGAAGTGGTTTAGAGCATATTTCAATCACGGCCTTATTAATTATATATATGGACAGAAAAGACTTCTTCCTTGTGACATGAGTTTTGATACATTCTTTATTGATCCATATGGAGATGTTATGCCATGTAATGGTACTAAAGATAAAGAGGTAATGGGAAATCTGAATAGGCAGAGTTGGGATGAACTTTGGAGTAGTCCAGAGGCAGAAAGTGTTAGAAAGAAGGTAAGATGCTGTGACCGTGACTGCTGGATGATTGGATCAGTAAGCCCAGCAATGCATAAGTATATATGGAAACCTGGTTTCTGGGTGTTAAAGCATAAGTTCAAGGCATTATTTAGTAAGCAGCCATATAGCATGTATGAATTGAAGGTGTGTCGTGATTACCGTGATGGAAAGATCACTAAGGAGGAGCTGGATAAGTGTAGTACATGTGATATGAATTGTGTAATTAATAATGGGTTGAGTGAGGCAAGCAAAGAACAGCTGAAGCATAAGACTGGCGAGGAAATTGTGGATGCTGATATTGCAAGGCAGATGGAGAATAAATAAAGGAAAATAATAAGAATGATGGTAACAGTTTTAACTCCTACTTTTAATCGGGAGGGAGAATTACGGAGGCTTTGGGATTCTTTGCAAAAGCAAACTGTAAAAGATTTTGAATGGTTTGTGGTAGATGATGGAAGCACTGATGGCACAAAAAGTTTAATTGCCCAGACACAAGAAAAAAGTGATTTCCCAATACGGTATATTTATAAGAGTAATGGTGGGAAACACACAGCCTTAAATGTTGGAATACAGAATGCTTTGGGTGAGCTAATTTTTATAGTTGATTCAGACGATTATGTGACAGCGGATGCAATCGAATCAATATTGAAAGTTCATAATAAGTATAAGACGCAAAAAAATATTTGCGGATATGTATTCCTCAGAGCGTTTCCTAATGGCGAGATTAATGGTAAAAAATTTGTTGTAAATGAGAAAAAAGGTTCTTATATTGATGTGCGGATAAATGGAGATGATACCAGCTCGGATAAGGCAGAAGTGTTTAAAACACGTTGTTTGAGGGAATTTCCTTTCCCAGAATATCCAAATGAAAAGTTTTTGGGGGAGGATATTGTTTGGGTTAGAATGGCTAGGAAATATGAAATGATTCATATTAATAAGGCTATATATATAGGAAATTATCTTGATGATGGATTAACTAACAATCGAAGAAAACATAATATTGCATCACCGGTTGGGTGTATGAATAGAGCAGAGGAATTCATGGAGCCTGACATAAAGATAAAATATAGAATAAAAGGTGGGCTGCAGTATATTGTATATGGAAAATTTGCAGGTTTTAACGTGATTGATTTGATACAAAGGGCAAAACATAAATTCCTTGCAATCGTATGTTTTCCAGGAGGATTGTTATTATATTGCAAATGGGGAAAGCACAGAAAAAAAGAATATACATAGAAAAGAAAGAGATAGGTTTGCTGATGGAAACAAGTAAAAAACAATATTTTACTGAAATAAATATAATGCGTGGAATGGCAGTACTTTGTGTCGTGATAGGACATTCTTTTAATCCGACAGAACAGCCCACTATTTTAGTTTTTTTGAAGAGTTTTGTTTATTGTTTTCATATGCCGGCCTTTTTCTTTATTAGTGGATTCCTTGAAGGTGAGAAAAGACGTAGTCTCAGCGAAAAGAGACAAGCAATTATAAAAAAGATTAAACGGTTGATGGTTCCGTATTTCTTTTTAACATTAGTCACTGTGATACTAAAATTAGTGTTTGGTGCATTTGCAAGGAATCCGCTTAATTATGCTACACTTGTAGTGGATGTTTTAATTGGAAGAAATAATCCGAACGGTGGTCTTTGGTTTTTGTATGCATTGTTTGTTATCTCTGTTTTTGGAATAATATTTGACAATATAGACCGATCAATTCTAACGGGAGTTATGGTTGTAGTATATGTATTGAATACGCTTGTTTTAAAACAGTCTGGATATATTGTAGGTTTTTTTCTCAGCTATGCATGGATTTATTTTAGTGGATGTATTGTAAGAAAATACTTTTATGACAAACTGAAAGGGTCAGAATTGGTGGTGTCAGTAAAAGGAATGATAATAACAGCTGTTGTTTCTATAGGATATATTGTACTTGCTTTTGTAAAAGTTTACGAGATTCAATCATGGATTTTATCAGCTATAGTTACAATTATTGGTGTGGTTCTGCTCTTTATCATCGCCCTTCAAACTGAACACAGCCATTATGGGGAAAAGTTGTGGATGTTGCTGGGGGACTATGGAATGGATATATATATGATTGGCTATTATGTGCAACAAGCAATTTTTGTTGTGTGTGGAAAAATAATAGGATTAAATTATCTAATATATGCCTGGTTAATGTTGATTTTGGGATTGATAGCTCCAGTGTTATTGTCAAAATACATTGTTAGAAAAAATCGAATGCTCTCTATGCTGATTCTTGGGAGGTGAAATGATGAATTATCTTATTTCTGCATATAGTGTGAATCCTTACAAGGGATCAGAGGATAGTATTGGATGGAACTGGGTTTTACAGTACGAAAAAAACTATAAGGAAGGCGACAGAATAATACTTCTAACAAAAAAATTTAATGGGAGTGATACTAGGAAAGGTCTCAAAGAATTTAAAATAAAACACGTTGAGTTAGTTATTGTAGATGTGCCTAATGTGCTTAACTGGTTTAGAGAAAAGCATTCTATGTTCCATCATATGTATTATATTTTATGGCAGCATTGGGCATGGCTTTGGGTTAAACATTCAGGAATCAAATTTGATATAATTCACCATGTCACTATGAATGATTACAGAATTCCAAGTAAATTATATAAGGCTAAGGGAGCTAAGGTGATTTGGGGACCGATGGGAGGCGCGCAGGTAACTCCTAAGTCCTTGAAGGTTTACGAAAAAAATCGGTTTGTTGCAGATTTTAGAGAATTTGTAAATAAGAGTTGTTCATGGAATCCTTTATATAAAAAGGCAGTGCGCTCATATTATAAAATATATTGCATAAATAGTGAAACACAAAAACAGATATCTCACATTGTGGGGAAAAATGTTCCGTTAATGCCAGAACTGGCATTAAGAGATGAGTATAAGAATCTTTCTATTCAGGAAAGGTATAATGATATTCTTAAAATAGTTTTTGTAGGCAGACTGATTGGGAAAAAAGGAATATCATTTCTTATTGATGCCCTGTCTTTGATGCCTGTTGGACTGAAATGGGAGTTGCTGATTTTTGGCGATGGGGATGATCGTTTGTTAATTGAAAAGCAAATAGCTGATAGCAGCATTAAAAAAAATGTAAGACTTATGGGGAATCGTTCATTAGATCAAATCTCGGAAGCGTATAAACAGGCAGACGTTTTTGTTTTACCAAGTCTCAGAGAAACTAGCGGAAATGTTCTTCTTGAGGCAATGGCATATGCGGTGCCAATTGTTGCATTTGATACGAGTTTTTGTAACATGTTGAAGGATGTTGAATGTGGTATATTTGTGAATACAGAACAGCCGCTTGATAATATAAAGGCGGACTATTGTAAGGCAATTGTAACATTGGGACAAAATAAAAAATTAGCAAAACAGTTGGGGGAAAATGGATATAGATATGTAAATAAATGTTTGACATGGGAAAATAAATATAAATCAATTGTAGAAGAGTGCGTATAATTATTTCGGTGTAGATTCTTTTTAGTTTCGGAGGTGGACTTGAAATGAACATTAAAGAACGGCTTGTTTATCTGTCAGATACAAATCCTATATTTAAGAAAATAAAATTGTATTATTGGCGGTGCAAGGATTATCCAGATCAACATTATGTTGAAAAGATGATAAAAAAAAGAAAAAAAGGATTTGATGACAAAAAGTTTACAACAATAAAGGGGATGGGAAATATCCATAATGGTGATAGATGCTTTATTGTTGCCACAGGTCCGAGCTTAACAATGGCTGATTTACAACTTTTAAAAGGAGAAATTACATTTGGCATGAATTCTATTACCAAAGTATTTGACAAAACAGATTGGAGACCAACATATTACGGTATTCAGGATAGACAAGTCTATGAGAAAATGGAGGATTCAATCTTAGACAATTATGGAACAGCTACGAATGTCTTTGTTGCAGATCAACTCGGAAGATACTTTCACTTACCGGAGAATTTCATTCAATTTCCGTACAACGGAAACTATCACATTTATAGAGGGGATTATGAGGATTATTCAGTAGAATTTAGCCCAAATGCTTATGAAGTAGTATATGATGGATATTCTATTACATATTCATTGATTGAGATTGCTATCTATATGGGATTTAAGAAAATCTATCTTTTGGGTGCCGATTGTAATTATCCCAAAGGAGAAAAAAATCATTTTGTAGAAAGTGGTTTTGTTGATAAGAATGCAGCATCTAATCCGATAAGAATGCGCGTAGGATATCAGGCTGCAAAAGAGTACGCAGATGCGCATGGAGTAAAGATCATAAATTGCACTCGTGGTGGAATGTTGGAAACATTTGATAGAATGAAATTGGAAGATGTTTTAAAGGAGAATAATTAAGATGAAAACAGTAGCAATTGTTCCTATGAAATTAAATAATCGTCGTTTGCCTCAGAAAAACACAAAAAGTTTTACTAATGGCAAGCCACTTTGTCACTATATTTTATCAACGCTATTAGCTGTTGAAGGTGTGGACGAGGTTTATGTGTATTGTAGTAACCCAGATATTCAAGAATTTATTCCTGAAGGAGTAAAGTATCTTCAACGTTCAACAAGTTTGGATCAGGATACTACAAAAATGAATGAAGTTTTACAGTGTTTTGTAAGTGAGGTTTCTGCAGATATTTATGTTATGACACATACAACAGCTCCATTCATTAAGAAAGAATCTATTGAGAAGGGGTTGGAAGCAGTTAAGAGTGGAAAATATGATTCTTCGTTTGCTGCCAAGAAGTTACAAGATTTTCTGTGGAAGGATGGTAAGCCATTTAATTATGAACTGGATAATATTCCACGTACACAAGACTTGCCAGCATTATATGAGGAGACCAGTGGATTTTATATTTATAAGAATGACGTTATGACAAAGCTTAATCGACGAATTGGTGAAAAACCATATATCGTTGAAGTGGGGGAAATCGAAAGTGTAGATATCGATGAACCAGAGGACTTTATGATTGCGGATGCAATATATAACTATGAGTTTCATAAAAAGTAAAATTGTTTTTGCGGGGAAAAATAATGAGTAAAATACAGGTGTTAGATTGTACACTTAGAGATGGCGGCTACTGTAATGATTGTAGATTTGGCTTTGACAATGAAAAAAAAATTATTCATGGACTTGTAGAAGCTAATATTGACATTATTGAATGTGGTTTTCTCTTGAATACAATGGCATATGACAGAGATGTAACAAGATTCACATCTCTTGACGAGGTTGCAAAGGTAATTCCCCTGAATAAAGAGGGGAAAACATTTGTGGTGCTTACAGATTATGGTAAGTACAATCCTGAAGACCTCCCAAAGTATGATGGAACTTCTGTAGATGGTCTGCGAGTGGCTTTTCATAAAAAGGATCGTGTCGCAGCCTTGGAAGAGTGTAAAGAAATTAAAAATAAAGGATATAAAGTTTTTGTTCAAGCAATGGTTTCATTGAGCTATACAGATGAAGAATTTCTCGATTTGATCTGTCGGGTGAATGAAATAGAACCATATGCATTTTATATTGTGGACAGTTTCGGTATGATGAAACGTAAGGACTTGACAAGGCTTTTTTATCTGGTTGAGCATAATCTGAATGAAAAAATAAAAATAGGTTTTCACTCACACAATAATATGCAATTGGCATATTCAAATGCACAGAGCTTGGTTGATATGCATTCTGATAGAGAGCTGATTATTGATGCGTCAGTGTATGGAATGGGGCGTGGTGCAGGTAACCTGAATACTGAGTTGTTTGTACAGTATCTAAATGATAATGCAGATAGCGATTATGACATTAAGCCCCTGCTGTCTATTATTGATGAGATTTTAAATGAATTTTATCAGCGAAACTATTGGGGGTATTCGTTACCAAATTATTTGTCAGCAGCGCATAATGCGCATCCAAATTATGCGGGATATCTGGACGATAAAAAAACTCTGACTGTCGAAAATATGAATGAGATTTTTGACATGATGGACGATGATAAAAAAGTTTCTTATGATAAGAACTATATTGAGGAACTCTATCTTAGATATATGGCGACAGGAAAATCACAGGAAGAACATAAGACCGAATTGATTGAGAACTTGAATGGAAAAACAATTCTGTTAATTGCTCCAGGTAAAAGTTCGATAGAGGAAAAGAACAAGATATTATCTTTTTTAAATAAAGATGTTATAACGGTAAGCGTTAATTATAATTATAACCTTGTGAATACAGACTATATTTTCTTGAGTAATTTAAGAAGGTTTAGGGAATTGGATTCGTCGAACAGAGAAAAGTGTATCGTCACATCAAATATTCCGGCGGATAATGTGTATATTCAGACAAAATATCGAGATCTTTTATGTGATATAGATGCGGTAAAAGACAATGCAGGTTTGATGGCAATTAAATTTTTTACTCAGATTGGAGTAAAAAAGATTTATTTGGCAGGATTTGATGGATATTCTCATGACGAAAAAGAGAACTATGGGGAGTCTTCAATGGCGTTTGTTACAAAATCTGCGGTTCTTGATGCAATGAATCAAGGAATGACTCAAATGCTTAAGAAATATAATGGACTGGTAGAATTGAAATTTTTAACAACACCACATTATGTAAATATATAAGGGGGCAATACATGATGAAGGTGCTTTCTTTTGGTGAACTACTTTTAAGATTAGCTTCACCTGGATATACAAAATTATTTCAAAAAG
>CAKQQK010000064.1:0-17385 GCA_934270935.1 uncultured Coprococcus sp.
ATGAGCAGCGACAGTACTTGAAAACATACAGAAATAACAGGAGGACAGCACGTGAATATAGGAATATTGGGCGCAGGCAAGATTGCCGGTGTCATGGCAGATACGATAAATAAGATGGATGATGTGGAGCTGTATGCGGTAGGTTCAAGAACTTTGGAAAAGGCAAATGCATTTGCCAGGAAATTTGATATAGATAAGACTTATGGGAGTTACGAAGAACTGGTAAGTGATGATGCTATAGATCTTATATACAGTGCAACGCCGCATTCACATCACTATGAGCATATGAAGCTCTGCATAGAACATGGAAGGAATGTGCTATGCGAGAAGGCATTTACCTACAATGCTGCACAGGCTGAGGAGATCGCAGCTCTGGCAGCGGAGAAGAAGGTGTATGTGGCTGAGGCGATATGGACGAGGTATATGCCGTCCAGACAGATAATAAATGAAATTCTGGAATCAGGTGTGATAGGGGGGATCAAGACAATGACCTGCAACCTGTCCTATCCGATATCAAAGATAGAGCGTCTGATCAGACCTGAGCTGGCAGGAGGTGCCCTTTTAGACGTGGGAGTTTATGGGCTGAACTTCATTGTCATGCATATGGGTAAGGAGATCTCAGCTATCGAATCGTCTGTCATGATGCATGAGACCGGGGTAGACGGACAGGAGAGCATAACAGTCAAATACGAAGACGGAAGGATGGCAGTGACGACCCACAGCATATATGGCAGATCGGATAGAAAAGGAATCTTCTATGGCGAGAAGGGATATATGATAGTCAATAATATAAATAATCCGCAGGGGATAGATGTGTTCGACTGTGAGGACAGGCTTATCAGACACGTGGATGTGCCGGAACAGATAAGTGGTTATGAGTATGAGATCATGGAAAGTCTGGATATGATCAGACAGGGGCGGACACAGAGTAAGTCGATGCCTCTGTCTGAGTCGATATATATGATGAAGCTTATGGATGATATTAGAAAAGAGTGGGATGGCGCATTAAAAAGATTGTAAAAATCCGAATAATATAAAGTCCAAAGAACTTGAAAATATGCTGACGTCATTTATACTATTTTATTAGATTATATTTTGCTCTAAGAGTGAATTAAGATTAAGATAGCAGATGAGAAAAGAGAATTTAACAAGACTGTATGATGAAAGAGGGAGGTATTGTATGCGGGAGATGCGGAGAAGTGACAGGATGATAACAGATCGTGAAGAGATAGTGGATGTACTTGATTCGTGCAAGGTGTTCCGGATGGCGGTGCACGATGAAGAGGGAATGTACATAGTTCCGTTGAATTTCGGCTATACCTACGAAGAGGATGTCCTGAAGCTTTACTTTCACTCTGCCGGCGAGGGCCGGAAGGTGGATGCGCTGGCGGCAGATCCGAAGGTTGCCATAGAGATGGACACGGATCATTATCTGGTCGAGGGACCAAATGCATGCAGCTTCGGTTATCTCTACAGCAGTATCATGGGAAATGGCACAGCCAGAAAGCTCACAGATCCGGAGGAGAAGTGTGCGGCACTTAACTGCCTCATGAATCATCAGCTCATGAGAAATACTGATAATATGAGGTCATTTGACAAGATAGAGAAGAAGAAATACAACTACTCAGATCAGATGCTTGCAGCGGTAAATGTGTATGAGATAGTTGTGGACAATTTTACATGTAAATCAAGAAGATAAGCGCACTGGGATGACGGGAGTTGGGGTATGATCAACACCCAAAAACAACGCAGCACGCGGTGAAAATAAGAAACGATATCGGTTGTGGCATGATTGGTGAAATTCAAGTAAGTTATTACGAGATCAATAGTTCTTGTGGTTTAAAGAATTGACGTAAAACATAATACAAATTATAATCAGACAGGATATAGTACAAATGAAGTATATATATTGTTTCGCAGCACAGTTCAGATGGTGCGGGATATTTAGAAGATTTTAAACCATGAAGTAATTAGGTAGAAAGGTGAAAACAGGAGATGGATTACAACAAATTAGCGGATTTGATATTTGCAGATATAACAGATACAGTGGACGACCTTGAGAAGAGATTCCCTGAGAGAGATCTTCCAGAGGGAGCAAAGGTGACAAGATTTGCGCCAAGCCCTACAGGATACATGCACATCGGCGGACTGTATGCTGCCATGATCTCAAGAAAGCTTGCAAAGCAGAGCGGTGGCGTGTTCTACCTCAGAATAGAGGATACCGATAGGAAGAGAGAGCTTGAGGACGGTGTAAATGAGATCATCAATTCGCTGAAGAAGTTTGATCTTGGATTTGACGAGGGACCATTTGAGGGCGGCGAGACTATATATGGTCCATATAAGCAGAGTGAGAGAAAAGAGATATATCAGACCTGCGTCAAGAAGCTTATGCAGGAGGGATATGCATATCCTGACTTTACAACAGCCGAGGAGCTTGACGAGATCAGGGCAAAGCAGGAGGCTGCAAAGGTTGACATAGGATATTACGGTGAGTATGCGGTTGGAAGAAACCTGACATACGAGCAGATAGAGGAGAAGCTTGCAGCAGGTGAGCCTTATGTAGTGAGACTCAAGAGTCCGGGCGAGGCAGGAAAGACTGTTATCTACAGCGATCCTATCAGGGGCAAGATTGAGATGCCTGAGAATATCATGGATGTAGTACTTCTGAAGTCAGATGGAATACCTACATACCATTTTGCACATGCAGTTGACGATCACTTCATGAGGACAAATCTTGTCATCAGAGGTGACGAGTGGCTTGCGTCATATCCACTCCACAAGCAGCTCTTTGACCTGTGTGGATTTGCGCTTCCAAAGTATGCGCATATCGCACCTATCATGAAGCTTGAGGTCACTGTGGACGAGGAGGGCGAGCACCAGAGAAAGAGAAAGCTCAGCAAGAGAAAGGATCCGGAGGCTGCGGTTGGCTTCTATGCAGAGCAGGGCTTCCCATCAGTCAGCGTGCTTGAGTACCTTATGACGATAGCAAATTCCAACTACGAGGAGTGGCATGCAGCCCATGCGGACAAGACAATAGACGACTTCACACTCTCACTCAAGAAGATGCCAGTCAGCGGTGCGCTTTTTGATATGGTGAAGCTCAACGATGTCAGCAAAGAGATGATCTCAAAGCTCACAGCCGAGGAGTGTTACGACCTCATCATGGAGTGGGCAAAGGAGCATGACGAGAATATATATACATTTGGCACACAGGACAAGGACGGATTCATGAAGACCATCAACCTGTGGAAGATGTCAGGCAAGAAGGTCCGCAAGGATGTCGGCAAATGGTCAGACCTGCGCGCGATGTTCGGTTATCTGTACACACCTGAGGACGAACTAGATCTTCAGTATGAGATAGACGAGAAGTACACACCGGAGATGATCACAGAGGTCATCGAGGAGTACAAGAAGGATCTCTTCCTTGACTCAGAGGACTGGTTCTCAAGCATGAAGGTCATGGGCGAGAAGATCGGCTACTGTCCAAATGTCAAGGAGTACAAGCAGAATCCTGACGGATACAAGGGCAGCATCACAGATGTATGTACCATAGTAAGAGTTGCCATAACAGGCAAGCAGAACTCACCTGATCTGTTCACTATCATGAACGTGATCGGAAAAGACAAGACCATGGGCAGACTGGACAAGTTCCTTGCGTGGGTGAATAGATAGGATATATCAATTGGCTGCGAACATTAAGTTGGCAGCCAATTGATGAAGATTGGTTAAAATACATTTTAGAAGGGATTGGATTACTATGAACAAGAAGATATATGACGGTTATACATATGTAGATGGTGGCGTGTGCGCTGCAAAGGGTTTCACAGCAAATGGCCTTAACTGTGGACTGAACTCTGACAAGAACAAGAATGATCTCGGAATGGTATTTTCTGAGGTGCCATGTGTGGCAGCAGGCGTGTATACACAGAACAAGGTGAAGGGCGCACCGGTCACAGTTACCAAGGAGCACCTGAAGAAGTCCGGCAACAAGGCACAGGCAGTCATCGTGAACTCCAAGAATGCCAACACATGCAACGCAGATGGAATAGAGAAGGCTGAGAAGATATCCCAGCTTGCAGCGGATGCCCTTGGCATAGATGTGAACCTTGTCATCAATGCTTCAACAGGTGTCATCGGACAGATCATCCCTATCGAGCCATTTGAGGAGCACATGAAGGAACTTGCTGACGGACTCTCAGCAGACGGTAACGACAAAGCTGCAAATGCTATCATGACCACAGACACAGTGGACAAGCAGGTTGCTGTCCAGTTCGACATAGATGGTGTGACATGCACCCTTGGCGGTATGGCAAAGGGAAGCGGAATGATCCATCCAAACATGGCTACAACGCTTAACTTCATCACCTCAGACATAGCTATCACATCAGAGCTTATCCAGAAGGCACTCTCAGAGATCGTAAAGGTGACATACAACTGCCTCTCTGTAGACGGAGACCAGTCCACAAATGATACTCTGACAGTCATGGCAAATGGACTTGCGGGCAACACACTCATCGACACGGAGAACGAAGCTTATGAGAAGTTCAAGAAGGCACTCTACATAGTTATGGAGTGTATGACCATGATGCTTGCCTCAGACGGTGAGGGAGCAACCAAGATGATCGAGTGCACAGTTGCAGGAGCACCTGACCTTGACACAGCCATCATAGTTGCAAAGAGCGTTATCCGCTCCCCACTTACAAAGTGCGCTATGTTCGGTGAGGACGCCAACTGGGGACGTATACTCTGTGCCATCGGATATGCGGAGGCTGATTTCGATATAGATAAGGTTGCAGTTGACCTTGAGTCAGAATTTGGCGTGGTTCCTGTATGCCGCAACGGTGCAGGCGTACCATTCTCGGAGGAGAAGGCAGCCAAGGTATTGAGCTCAGATGAGATACACATCAACATAGATCTCGGAATCGGCGATGTAACAGCCAAGGCATGGGGCTGCGACCTGACATATGATTACGTGAAGATCAATGGGGATTATCGTTCGTAGGTTTTACCCGTAAATAAAAATAAGACACTGATCAAAATAATGTTGGTCAGTGTCTTATTTTTTTATGGGAAATGGCTGTTTGCAGCTAGAAACACCAGTTATGTAATTCATATCAACGTTGTAATACCTGGCAAGTTCGATAAGGCATTCAATCGGCATGCGAACTTTGCCTTTTTCGTAGTCCGAATATGTTGTCTGCGCAACATGTATTATATTTGCAACCTGAGTCTGGTTAAGGTCATATATTTGAAATTGCTAAAATTAAGAATACAAACTTCATTGAAAATCCCATAATAAATTGGTAAGGTAATAAGCAAGATAATAAGCAAGATGAAGGTGAGATGATGAGCGGTTATATACCACCATATACAATCTCGAATAAAATGCTTGAACTAGTTTCAGAGATATCTGAAAAGGTTGGAAGGATTACCAGTCATAAAGAGCTGGAGTCAAAGCCACATTTGCGCAGAAACAACAGAATAAGGTCGATTCATTCTTCGTTAAAGATAGAGGCAAATTCACTGTCATTAAGTGATGT
Source organism: uncultured Coprococcus sp. (assembly GCA_934270935.1). Classification (GTDB taxonomy): domain Bacteria; phylum Bacillota; class Clostridia; order Lachnospirales; family Lachnospiraceae; genus Coprococcus. Next base: position 5,541 of record CAKQQK010000064.1, read on the forward strand.
CAGAGATGTAATAAACGGCCATCTTGTTCTTGGAGATCAAAAGGAAATACAGGAAGTGCAAAATGCATACGCAGCCTATGAGAAGATCCCTGAAATAGATCCGACAAGTATATCAGACCTGAAAAGGATTCATGGAATCTTGACATATAGGACAGTTAGTGAGTCAGGTGTGTTCAGAAAAGGTGATGAGGGAGTGTTTTCAGGCAGTGAGTGTATATTTTTTGCTCCGCCGCCACACATGGTAAATGAGCTTATGAGAGATCTTATGCAGTGGGTTAAAGAAAATGAGGGGGTTATTCACCCACTTATCTTATCTGCAATATTTCATTATGAGTTTGTGTTTATTCATCCATTTGCAGATGGAAATGGAAGAATGGCAAGATTGTGGCATACAGTTCTCTTATATAGGTGGAGAAACGTATTTGAAGATATACCGCTGGAGAGCCAGATTGAGCGGTTTCAGAATGAATATTATGATGCGATAGCGCTATGTCATACAAAAGGTAGCTCGGAAATATTTATAGAATTCATGCTCAATATGATAAATCAGATTCTGGATGAAGTCATCTTGCAGGTGAACAGATCGAATTCAGAAGTTTCAGAATATGTGAAGCGGATGCTGGCGGTCATGGAATATGATGTGCCGTATACGTCGAATTCCATAATGGAGGCGTTGGGGCTTAAGTCCAAAGAGACCCTTAGAAAAAATTATATAAATCCAGCGATGGAGCTTGGACTGATAAAGATGACATTACCCGATAAACCAAACAGCAGAAATCAGAGATATGTAAAGCAGTAGAAAAGTTATGTCATCAGGTAATACGATAAAATAACTTTTCCATATCAAATAAACGAAACTGACTGTAAAATATAAATATAAATTGCAAGCAAAACACGAAAAGTTCGAAATACACAACGGAGGTTAAACACATGGAAGATAGAGTACTTGACTGGGCAGTCTACGAGAAGACAGCCCGTGAGATGGCTGCAGAGGGACTTGTTCTGTTAAAGAACGACAACAAAGCTCTGCCACTTAAGCAGGGAGAGACGGTTTCTGTATTTGGACGTATGCAGAACCATTATTATAAGAGTGGAACCGGTTCAGGCGGCATGGTGAATGTTGCCAGAGTGGTAGGAATCCTTGATGCACTTAATGAGTGCAAGGATGTAAATGTCAATCAGAAGCTGGCAGAGACTTATGCCGCATGGGATAAGGAACATCCTGTGGAGCTGGGACTTGGCTGGGGACAGGAGCCGTGGTCGCAGGCGGAGATGCCGGTTACAGATGAGCTCGTGCAGGAGGCTGCCGGCGATTCGGATTCGGCCATAGTGATAATCGCTAGGACGGCAGGCGAGGACAAGGACAATACACTTGAAAAAGGAGCGTTTATGCTCACGGATATAGAGACTGATATGCTTAGACTTGTCAGAGAGAATTTTCAGAAGATGGTCGTTCTCTTGAATGTCGGCGGTCTTATAGATATGTCATTTCTTGACACGATTTCCCCGGATGCCTGCATGTATGTATGGCAGGGCGGAATGCTCGGCGGATATGGAGTGGCTGATGTCCTCGTAGGAGATGTCAGCCCTTCAGGAAAACTCACAGACACGATAGCCTATGATATCAAGGATTATCCTGCGTATGACAATTTCGGAGGCGAAGAGAGAAACTTCTACGCTGAGGATATCTATGTGGGATATCGTTACTTTGAGACATTTGCAAAGGATAAGGTCAGATATCCATTTGGATACGGATTGTCATACACAGACTTCAAGATCGGCGTAAAGCATGCAAGCCTGGATTTTGAAAAGGGCGTGGCGAATATCTGTGTCAAGGTCACAAATACAGGAAAGAGACTTGGCAAGGAGGTTGTCCAGGTGTACGGTGAGATGCCTCAGGGCAGGCTTGGCAAGCCATCCAGAGTGCTCATTGATTTTGCAAAGACAAAGGAGCTTGTTCCAGGACTCAGCGATGAGCTGAAGTTTGAGATTCCACTTGATCGCATGGCATCATTTGACGATTCAGGGGCGACAGGCCATAGAAACTGTTATGTGCTTGAAGCTGGAGACTACACTATCCATGTGGGAAACAGCATAAGAAATACAACAGAGTGTCTGTTCTTTGAGCTTGCCGAGACAGTGGAGCTTCAGAAGCTTCAGGAGGCACTTGCACCATATGAGAAGTTTGACCGCATGAAACCATTCTGTGATGAGAACGGCAGGATGCTTATAGAGTATGAAGAGACACCTCTAGTCACTGTTGATATGTATGACAGGAGAGAGCAGGAGCTGCCGGAGGAGATACCGGTTACCGGTGACAAGGGAATTACACTTCTCGATGTAAGGGAAGGCAAGGCCACCATGGACGAGTTCATAGCGCAGTTTGATGATGAGGATCTGGCATGCTTTGTCCGCGGAGAGGGAATGGGAAGTTCTCTTGTGACGGCAGGAACAGCGTCTGCATTTGCCGGGGTATCGCCCAATTTGATCGCACATAAGATTCCGTCGGTGTGCTGTGATGACGGACCATCGGGAATGAGACTCGACTCAGGTATGAAGGCATTCTCACTTCCAAATGGCACTCTGTGCGGATGTTCATTCAACCGGGAACTGAATACAAGGCTTTACGCACTTCTCGGACTTGAGATGACAGCAAATAAGGTTGAGGTTCTTCTCGGACCGGGAATGAATATCCACCGTCACCCGCTTAATGGACGAAACTTTGAGTATTTCTCCGAGGATCCATATCTCACAGGCGCTATGGCAACAGCGCAGTTAAAGGGACTTAAGTCCAGCGGCGTGTCCGGTACTATCAAGCATTTCTGTGGAAATAATCAGGAGTACCACCGCCATACAACGGACTCGGTTATCTCTCAGAGGGCACTCAGGGAGATATACCTGAAGGGATTTGAGATAGCTGTCAAGTCAGGATATGCCGACTCTGTTATGACAACATATGGTCTGGTAAATGGTCTCTACACCGCAGGAAGCTATGATCTGAATACCACAATACTCAGAAATGAGTGGGGATTTACGGGCGTGGTCATGACAGATTGGTGGGCATCCATCAACCGCAGAGGTATGGAGCCGGATGCAAATGACTTTGCGACTATGATACAGGCACAGAATGACATGTATATGTGCTGCCCGGACGGCTCGAAGAACATGGGTGGAGACAATGTCATAGAAGCACTTCAGGACGGACGCATATTGAGAGCTGAGCTTCAGAGGATCGCAAAGAATGTGTGTAACTTTGCCATGGATACGAATGCATTTAAGCGTCTTGTGGGAGAGCCTGTAAATATAGAGATAATAAACCGTCCAAAGCAGGCGGACGATTTTTCAATAGATGATGTGGAATACATCAATGTCGACAGAGACATACTTATAGATCTGACAGAGAAGGCCAGCACTGCCGACACGAATTATGTCATAGCACTTGATGTTGAACATCCGGGAGAGTATGAGGTGAGCCTGAGGGGAAGTTCAACTCTTGAAAAGCTTGCCCAGCTGCCGTGTACCCTGTTTTTCAACGGATTCCCTGTGAGCAACTTCACATTTAACGGAACGGGTGGCAAGGATGTTGTGATCAGGAAAGAGGTCAAATTTTACGGCAGATTCAATGTGCTCCGACTGTATGTGAAGTCGAATGGACTCGATTTGAAAGATATAGAATTCAGTTTTGAGAAGGATCTGCAGTGAGAATAAAATATACAAATAATTAACATGAAGACAAGACGGCCGATGAATGGTTGTCTCGTCATTTCGAAATCGATAGAACTGTCATAATTCAAGCAAGATTTTGAAAAAACATTGACATAGACTGCCATAGATGGTAACCTAAATTAACTCTTTGCACTGCATATAAATCTACAGTACAAACTGAGCAGACCATTGGTGAAAGCCAAGGAGTCGGGCCATCATGGCAGTGGAATCTTTACATCCACGGGACAGTAGTTACTAATACTGAGTCGTGGGTGTTATTTTATACTCTTTTAGACATTCTATAAAATTCCCCACATATATTTAGTGATAAGAGCTTTCTGAAATTCAATAGACTGGTGTTCATTAGGAAAGGATGGCTGATTATATGGAAAGCGCGAACAAAATAAACACGATGGCGGAACCTTACGTATCAGAGGATGAGTTTAAAAAGGTTGCGAACAAGGTATCATTTATAACGATAGTTCAGAACGTACTGCTGTCAGTATTCAAATTATTTGCGGGAATATTTGCACATTCAAATGCAATGATAAGTGATGCGATACATTCTGCATCAGACGTGTTCAGCACGATCATAGTCATAATCGGGGTGAAGCTGGCGTCGAAGGAATCCGACAAGGAGCATCCATACGGTCATGAGAGACTTGAGTGCGTGGCAGCGATCGTGTTGTCTATAGTGCTGCTGTATACCGGCATCAAGATCGGCTCACAGGCGGTAAAGGACATAATCGGTGGCAATTACCAGAGCCTGCAGAAACCGGGGATGCTGGCGCTGGTGGCGGCTGTTGTATCCATTGTCACAAAGGAGATAATGTACTGGTACACAAGACACTATGCCAAGAAGATAGATTCAAGCGCGCTTATGGCAGATGCGTGGCATCACCGCTCAGATGCACTGTCATCAGTCGGCGCGCTTGTCGGTATCGGCGGTGCGATGATGGGATTTCCGGTCATGGATTCCATTGCAAGTATTGTTATCTTTGTGTTCATAGCTAAGGCGGCATATGATATATTTAAGGATGCTATGGACAAGATGGTGGACCGCTCCTGCGATGATGAGACAGAGAAAGAGATGAGAGATTTTGTGCTCGCCCAGAATGAGGTTCTCAGTGTTGACCTTCTCCACACGAGAATATTTGGCAATAAGATATATGTAGATGTGGAGATAGGTGTAAATGGGTCATATACATTAAGGCAGGCACATGAGATAGCAGAGGAAGTCCATGAGGGCATAGAGAAGAATTTTCCAAAAGTAAAACATGTGATGGTACATGTTAATCCGGCGGATGTTTAGGAACAATAGTATATTAACATGTGATATAGGGCGTTGATCAGAAGTGGTCAACGCCTTATTTGTCAATTTACAATACAGTTTTTGGGCAAAGCGAAATATTAGCATAAATGGAAAACGCTCAAAAACAATCAAAATAATTCAAAAAACTTCATAAATATGATTGACAATCTTCAAATATGATGATATTATGCGTATAGATTGAATGAAAGTGACTGAAATTAAGTGAAAAGCGACTTAGAACAATCATAAACAATTGAAAACAGTCAAAAAGTATGGTATTCTGAATAAAAAATATGTTGTTGATATCAGCGATGAAAATAGCTGATTTGGTGTAATTACTAATGGAATACGTATATAGGAGATTACTTGATAGGCAGGAGGCAATTATTATGATGACAGAGGACAGATACACAGCGATTTTAGATGCACTGAAAGAGAAAAAGTCTATGACGGTTGCAGAGTTCACGGAGATCACGGGGGCGTCAGAATCTACTATAAGAAGAGATCTGATAGCTCTTGACGATATGGGTAAGATCAAGAGATTCCATGGTGGAGCTAAGGCTCTTGAGCATGAATATATCACCAATGAGGCATCGGTTTCAGCTAAGGCGCAGCTCAACGTTGAAGAGAAAAATGCCATTGCAAAATATGCGGCAACGATGATCAATGATGAAGATTTCATATTCATAGATGCTGGAACCAGCACGGAGCTCATGATCAATTATATCGGAGATACGAATGCGACATTTGTCACCAACGGAATTGCTCATGCGAAAAGACTCCTAAAAAAGAACCTCAGAACATACATGATAGGCGGACTGGTGAAGCCTATCACCGAGGCGATAATAGGAGCAGAGGCGGTGAATTCCATGAAAAAGTTCAATTTTACAAAATGTTTCCTCGGAACAAATGGAATCCATATGGATTATGGATTTACTACAGTTGATGTCGAGGAAGCCATGGTGAAGATGGAAGCGGTGAACAGATCATATGCCAGCATAGTTCTGGCAGACAGCAGTAAGTTCGACAAAGTGACAGCAGTGACATTTGCAGCAATCGAAAAAGCCTGTATTATCACGGACAGACTTGTAAATGATAAGTACATAGACGCCACAGTCATAAAGGAGGTACTGAAATGATTTATACGGTTACATTCAATCCGGCACTTGACTATGTAGTCAAGATGGACAACCTGGAGCTGGGAATGGTCAACAGAAGTAAATCAGAAGCTGTATTTTACGGCGGCAAAGGTATCAATGTCTCAACTGTACTTAATAACATTGGAGTTGATTCTGTAGCTCTCGGTTTCGTTGCTGGATTTACCGGCAGGGAGATTGAGGACGGAGTTAAGTCTATGGGCGTTAAGACAGACTTCATTACACTCAGAAATGGACTCAGCAGGATCAATGTCAAGATAAAGGCTGAGCAGGAGACAGAGATCAACGGACAAGGCCCGGATATAGCGGATGATGAACTTGAGCAGATGTTTGCTAAGCTTGACAAACTGGACTCCGGGGATTGCCTGGTGCTTGCGGGAACAATCCCGGCATCTCTTCCATCAGATATTTATGAGCAGATCATGGAGAAGCTGATGAACAAAGAGATAGATATCGTAGTTGACGCAACTAAGGATCTTTTGCTCAATGTTCTGAAGTATCACCCATTTCTCATAAAGCCGAACAATCATGAGCTTGGAGAGATGTTCGGAGTTGTATTAAAAACAGATGAAGAGATAGTCGAGTATGCCAAGAAGCTTCAGGTCATGGGTGCAAGAAATGTACTCATATCCATGGCTGGTGACGGTGCGATACTCATCACAGAGACGGGCGAGGTTCATAAGATAGGAGTTCCTAAGGGCAAGGTTGTGAATTCTGTAGGTGCAGGAGATTCCATGGTTGCAGGATTTACAGCGAGCTATCTGAAGAATCATGATTATCTGGAAGCTCTGAAGAGAGGCACAGCAACCGGAAGTGCAACTGCATTTTCAGAGGGGCTGGCAACAGCGGATAAAGTGGAAGAGCTTTATAAGCAGTTATAGGACTGTTTAACATTGTGAATGAGTCTGATTAATCTGAAAAATAAAAACAGCAGATATGTCTGAAATTACCAATATGGGGAAACAGAAAAAATAATAGGAGGTTACGCTTATGAGAATCACAGAGCTTTTGTCAAAAGAAAGCATTGCTCTGGGTGTAAAGGTAGATTCAAAGGATGCAGCCATCGACTATCTTGTAAACCTGCACGATGCGGCAGGCAACATCTCAGACAAGAAAACATACAAAGAAGGAATCCTTAAGAGAGAGGAAGAGGGTTCAACAGCTATAGGAGAGGGAATCGCAATCCCTCACTCCAAGAACAAGGCGGTCAAGAGACCTGGACTTGCAGCTATGACGGTGCCAGACGGAGTTGATTACGATTCACTGGACGGACAGCCATCCAACCTGTTCTTCATGATCGCAGCACCGGAGAGCGGATCAGATGTACATCTTGAGGTACTTTCAAGACTGTCCATGCTTCTCATGGATGAGGACTTCAGAGCAGAGCTTCTGAAGGCAGCTGACAAGGATGCCTTCCTTGCAGTCGTTGACAAATATGAGAACGCAAAGTTCCCAGAGGAAACAGCAGAGAAGACTGAGGAAAAGACAGTTGAGAAGACTCCCGAGAAGAAGGGTTTCAGAGTCCTTGCCGTTACAGCGTGTCCTACAGGAATAGCTCACACATATATGGCAGCCGAGGCACTTGAGAAGGCCGGCGCTAAGATGGGATATGCTTTAAAGGCTGAGACAAATGGCTCAGGCGGAGCAAAAAATATACTTACTGATGAAGAGATTGCAAACTGTGATGGTATCATAGTTGCGGCTGACAAGAATGTTGAAACAGCAAGATTTGATGGAAAGCCGGTTCTTTTCACAAGAGTAGCAGATGGAATACACAAGCCTGAGGAGCTCATACAGAAGATCGTGGATGGTCAGGTTCCTGTTCACCACGAGGAAGGCGGCAGAAAAGAGTCAAGCAGTGCAAATGGCAGTGTGGGAAGCAGAATCTACAAGCATCTTATGAACGGAGTATCACACATGCTCCCATTCGTAATCGGCGGTGGTATCCTCACAGCTCTTGCATTCCTTATAGATACACTTTGCGGATTTGGTGCAACAGGTGGATCCAACTTCGGTTCCATGACACCGCTCTCAGCATTCTTCAAGTATGCCGGCGGTCTGGCGATGGGCGTAATGGTTCCAGTGCTTGCAGGATTTATAGCAGAGTCCATAGCAGACAGACCGGGACTTGCGGTCGGTTTCCTCGGCGGTATCCTGGCATCCTCCGGAAATGCAGCACTATCAGGTTATGTATGGGCAGGAGATAACCTTGGTGGTTTCCAGTCATTTATATCAAAGTTTGGATTCGTTGCGGAAGGCGGCGGTAATACTGTATCAGGTTTCCTCGGTGGTATCGCAGCAGGTTTCCTTGCAGGATATGTAGTTCTTCTCCTTAGAAAGATCTGCTCCAAATTCCCTAAGTCACTGGAGGGAATCAAGCCAACACTTATATACCCACTTGTTGGTATGTTTATAGTTGCAGTACTTATGATATTTATACTCAATCCAATTATTGGACTTATCAATACAGGACTTTCAGATATGCTGACAGCCCTTGCAAATAAGAACCTTCTCATCCCACTTGGAATCATCCTCGGCGGCATGATGGCGATAGACATGGGCGGCCCTATCAACAAGGCAGCTTATGTATACGGAACAATGGTTCTTGCAACAGCGTCAGAGCTTGTCGCAGGCGGCGCACAGCTCTCAGACCCGGCAGTTCAGGCGTGCTATATCTCAATGGCATCAGTTATGGTAGGTGGTATGGTACCTCCACTTGGAATTGCCCTTGCATGTATCTTCTTCCCTAAGAAGTTCACAAAGGCAGAGAGAAACTCAACAGTATCAAATATCGTAATGGCATGTGGATTCATTACAGAGGGCGCAATACCATTTGCAGCTGCAGATCCACTCCACGTAATACCATGTACACTTGTAGGTGCAGCAGTTGCAGGCGGAATGTCAGCAGCATTCAAATGTACACTGATGGCACCTCACGGCGGAATCTTCGTATTCGCAACAGTAGGCAACTGGTTACCATATATTATCTCATGGCTTGTTGGATCAGTGATCACATGTATCATGCTCGGACTCATCAAGAGAAACGTGCAGGAGTAAAAGCTTAGTATATGAAAGATGTGTAGGGCAGTTATGAAAAAATTGAAAACGATATAAAAAACTGCACAAAAGTAATGCACAAAAAATGGCAAAATGTTATAATTTATACAATTGGGGTTTGTGAAATAGCTATACATGGCTCAAATGAAAAGATGAAATGGTCATCTGACTGTGATGCCATATGGTTAGAATGAAACAGGATTATTTCACGAAATTCCACAAATATAAGATTTTATTAAGAGACAGGACCACGCACAGAATAGATTGGCTGTGTCATTAGCCCAAAGCTTCATAATGAATACCGGTGGTCCGTCCGTAAAAGAAGGAGAAGAAATTATGGTAGCACAGACAGTAAAAGTGGTAAATGAACAGGGACTTCATATGAGACCGGCAGGAGTATTTGCGAAGGAGATGACAAAGTTCTCATGCGCAGTAACTCTTGACGTAGCAGGCAAGAAGATCAATGCCAAGAGTGTAATGCTCATCATCGCAGCATGCATCAAGTGTGGTGCTGAGGTTACAGTAGAGTGCGACGGAGCAGACGAGAAGGAGGCTCTTGCAAAGGCAGTTGAACTCATCGAGTCAGGATTCGGCGAGTAGGGCATGTAGATGTTCTGACGTCGCAGCAGGGAAATGATAAGTGAAATCTGATATCAGACTTCAGTAAATGTTACGGACAAATGGTACTCAGATTGAGTACCATTTGTTGTATAGAGAATAATTGGAGGTTTTCTTATGAATAAAGGAATCGCGGGTTCGGCCGGCTACGGCGTTGGAAAGGTTGTGATCATATCTGACGCAAAGCCGGAATATGAGAACAGAACAATCACAGATACAGATGCGGAGATCAAGAGATATGACGATGCAGTTGCAGCATTTACAGAGAAGACACATGCCATGGCAGAGGCCATGAAGGAGAGTGTCGGAGAGCACAATGCGGAGATACTTGAGGGACACATTCTGCTCCTGACTGATCCGGGTATGGATGAGATTACAAAGGGTGCGATTATGAGTGGAACCTGTGCAGAGGCTGCATTTGAGAGTACATGCGATATGTTTGCAGGAATGTTCCAGATGGCAGATGACGAGCTCACAAGACAGAGAGCTACGGATATCGGCGACATCAAAGTGAGAATGCTCAAGATACTCACGGGTACACCTGATGTGAACATATCAGAGGTTCCAGCTGGAACTATCCTTGTGGCTGAGGATCTCACCCCATCCATGACAGCGGGAATCGTTAAAGAAAATGTGGCAGGAATCATCACAGCAGTCGGCGGTAAGACTTCACACTCGGCTATCCTTGCAAGAGCACTTGAGATACCGGCGGTGCTCAGTGTGGATGGAATAGTTGATATGGTCTCGGACGGCATGATGGCGGTAGTTGACGGATGTGACGGAATCTGCATACTTGATCCATCACAGGAAGATATAGATGAGTACCAGGCAAAGAGAGAGAAGTACCTTAGTGATAAGGCCCTTCTTGAGGTATACAGAGGTAAAGATACAGTCACTGCTGATGGCGCAAAGGTACATTTGTATGGCAATATCGGCAATCCTGAGGATGCAAAGCAGGTTGTTGCATGCGACGGAGAGGGCGTAGGCCTTTTCAGAACAGAGTTTCTCTTCATGGGTGCGTCAGAGCTTCCATCTGAGGAAGAACAGTTCCAGGCATACAAGGCGACTGCCGAGACCATGGAGGGCAGAGAGGTCATCATTAGAACGCTTGACGTGGGCGGTGACAAGGATATTCCATACCTTGGACTTGAGAAGGAGGACAATCCATTCCTCGGTTTCAGAGCAGTGAGATACTGCCTGCAGAATAAAGAGTCATACAGAGTTCAGCTGAGGGCACTCCTTCGTGCAAGCGCATTTGGCGATATCAAGATCATGGTACCGCTTGTAACATGTGTTGACGAGATCAGAAGCGTGAAGGCTCTTGTGAATGAACTCATGGTAGAGCTTGACGCCGAGAACATAGCATACAACAAGGATATTCAGGTTGGAGCAATGATAGAGACACCTGCGGCAAGTCTCATAGCAGATCTGCTCGCAAAGGAGGCTGACTTCTTCAGCATAGGAACAAATGATCTGACACAGTACACCATGGCTGTCGACAGAGGCAATGCAAAGGTTGCTTATCTGTACTCATCCTACAATCCTGCAGTTCTCCGCTCCATGAAGAATATAATTGAGGCGGCAAATGCAGCGGGCATTATGGTTGGTATGTGCGGTGAGGCGGCAGCAGATCCATTTCTCATTCCGCTTCTCATATCATTTGGCCTTGGAGAGTTCTCAGTCAGTGCCACCTCAGTTCTTGCAACAAGAGGAACTATCGCAAAGTGGTCAAAGGCAGAGTCTGACGAGCTTGCAGCAAAGGCACTCTCACTTGCAACAGAGGCGGAGGTTGCAGAGCTGCTCAAGGCAAATGCAAGATAGATTAAAAGTGCACAATATGGCTTGGTAAAAATATGAGCATATTTTGTATGGTTCATGTGCTTGAAAAATCAATAATGAACAAAAACGGTGACTCGCAGTGACCATTTTCACGAAAATAAAAAAGTCGGCATTTTTAACTGGAAAAAGTGCCGATTTTTTTGTTACAGTATATTTA
>CAKQQK010000065.1:0-17140 GCA_934270935.1 uncultured Coprococcus sp.
CCAAGGGTGGGAACATTAAGAGAGTTAAAATTTGCATCTGAAAAATATTTTAGACATGAGATAACGGCGCAGGAGCTGACAGACATTGCCGCAGATCTCAGACACAGACACTGGATGACACAGGTGGCAGCAGGGATAGAATTTATTCCATGCAACGACTTTTCATTTTATGATATCGTGCTTGACACAGCGGTTCTTCTCGGAATCGTGCCAAAGAGATACAGAGAGCTGAATGTATCGAAGCTCGACATATATTTTGCAATGGCAAGGGGCTATCAGGGAGAATCAGGAGATGTAAAAGCGCTTGCTATGAAGAAGTGGTTCAACACGAATTATCACTACATAGTTCCGGAGATAGAGGATGACACAGTGATAAGCTTAGATAGCGAGAAGCTTATAGGTGAATACGAGGAGGCCAAGGAGCTTGGGATCAAGACAAAGCCTATGGTGACAGGACCATACACTATGTTGAAGCTCTGCAGATATGTGGGGACTAAGAATGCAGAGGATTTTGCTGATGAAGTGGCAGAGACCTACAGACAGCTCATCGCCGAGTGCGATGAAAAGAATGTGGAGTGGCTGCAATTTGATGAACCGTCACTGGTGAGAGATATGGATGACGATGATAAGGCACTTTTCCACAGGGTGTATGACAGAGTTTTTGCAGATCATGCAGGCTGTAAGGTGCTTCTGCAGACATACTTCGGCGATGTGAGGGATGTGTATGAAGATATCGTAAATATGCCATTTGCCGGTATAGGCCTTGACTTTATAGAGGGCAGGCAGACCGGAGAGCTTATAGACAGATACGGCTTCCCTGAGGATAAGGTACTTTTTGCCGGACTGGTAAATGGCAAAAATATCTGGAGAAATCACTATGACAAGACACTCAAGATCATAAGACAGCTCCGCGACAAGAAGATAAATGTGGTTCTGTCCACATCCTGCTCACTTCTCCATGTTCCATACACACTTAAGCATGAGACGAAGCTGTCACAGGACTACCTGAAGTTCTTTGCATTTGCGGAGGAAAAGCTTACTGAACTTTCAGAGCTTGCGGCACTTGCTGAGAATTATAACTATACAGAGCTTGAGGCGTATCACAGGAATCAGGAATTATTTGCGGGAACAAGAGACTGTAACAGCGACGAGGTGAGACAGAGACTTGCGGTGGTGACTGAGGAGGATTATGTAAGACTTCCGAAGAGAAACGAGAGACAGGCACTTCAGAAGAAGAAACTTGGACTTCCTGAGCTTCCGACAACGACCATAGGTTCATTCCCGCAGACCAAGGATGTGAAGTCACAGAGAGCACAGCTCAGAAAGGGAGAGATATCTGAGCAGGAGTATGTGGACTTTGTAAAGGGTAAGATAAAGGAATGTGTGAAGTGGCAGGAGAACATCGGATTGGATGTGCTTGTGCATGGCGAGTATGAGAGAAATGACATGGTTGAATATTTCGGCGAGGCCCTTGGCGGCTTCCTGTTCACTGAGAAAGCGTGGGTGCAGTCATACGGAACAAGGTGCGTAAAGCCGCCTGTGATATGGGGGGACGTATACCGCAAAAAGCCGATCACAGTTGACTGGTCCGTATATGCGCAGTCGCTCACAGACAAGATCATGAAGGGAATGCTGACCGGTCCGGTGACGATACTCAACTGGTCATTTCCAAGAGAGGATATATCGATCAAGGAATCTATATCACAGATAGCGCTTGCGATCAGAGATGAGGTGCTGGATCTGGAAGCGCACGGAATAAGGATGATACAGATAGATGAGGCTGCACTTAGAGAGAAGCTTCCGCTCAGAAAATCTGACTGGTATACGGAGTACCTTGATTTTGCAATACCTGCATTCCGCCTGACACACAGCGGTGTGAAGGCGGAGACGCAGATACACACACATATGTGCTACAGTGAATTTACGGATATCATACCAGCCATAGATGATATGGACGCAGATGTAATCACATTTGAGGCGTCAAGATCTGATCTCCAGATCCTGGATTCACTCAGGGAGAACAACTTCGAGACAGAGGTTGGACCTGGAGTGTATGACATTCATTCTCCGAGAGTTCCATCGGTGGCAGAGATCGTGAAGGCGGTAAATGTCATGCTCACGAAGATTGACAGAGATAAGCTCTGGATCAATCCGGACTGCGGTCTTAAGACGAGAGGTGTGCCTGAGACTGATGCCAGCCTCAGGAACATGGTTGAGGCCGCGCGACAGGTGAGAAAATAGAAAAAAAGACATATTTATACAGCCGGTAGAATCGCTGGAGAACAGTGATTTTACCGGATTTTTCTATCCATTTTGGAGAGTTTGTTCCAATCTATAGACAAACCATTTTGGAGGTGTTACAATCCGTTCAAAGCATAGGTTTCAAGTCGAAGGTTTCTATGAGTCCGAACGTAAGAAATGGGCCATTCCAACGTATCTATAATTCGCAAATTTCTCATGCTTTTAGATCACATTTTTTATAAGAGCAGGGAGATTCATGCGGATGGAGATCATGTAGGAATTGTAGTATCAGTGACCAAGTCTGTGATGCAAGGGCTGTGAAGTTGGATTATTATTTGCCAGATGTCAGCATTGATTTCTCTGTAATAAACACTAAGGAGGACAATGCATGGCAAAGAAGAGTAGAAATGATTATTATCTCGATTATTCCATTCTGGACAGAAAGAATGGAGACATTTTTAAGCAGGCTGTAAATAACCTGTCGAAAATACTTGGTTCGGCAAATGAGGAATACAAGGATTCGGTTTTTCGGATGTTTATGAGCGGCATACAGATAATCCATCACTGGAACTGAAGATTGATGTGGTTAACATCAATCCAGGATATAATGAAGAACTTTTGGCAAAAAGTCCGACATTATATCAGTATATGGAATTTGTCAGCACTGTAAGATCCTACAGGGATAAATATAATTTCGATGATGCGATGGATATGGCTATTGAGCACTGCATCAGAAATAATATTCTGGCTGATTTTTTGAAGAAGAACAGGGCGGAGGTTTTGCGTATGAATATATTTGCATACGATCAGGAAAAACATATAAGGATGGAGAAGAAGGAGTCATATGAAGAAGGTGTTCAGGACGGCGAGGAGCGTGGCATCCAGATTGGCGAAAAATGAGGCGAGCAGAGCCTTCTGACCAAACTGGTTGGTAGCAAAGTGAAGAAAGGCTACACCCTTGAACAGACCGCGGAGGCGCTTGATTATCCGGTAAAAGATTTGGAGCCTATCTACAACATGGTAAGGGAATCGGAGAGTGGGTATACAGTATCACAGGGAGCATCCTCTGTTGATGACAACAAGAAAAAATAATATTTAGAAGATCGAAATCAGGGCGGGGATACTGAAGAACAAGCAGTGTCATCGCCCTGGTTTTTTCGTGATTCAGACAATGGCGATATTTCCAAATTATTTAAATTGACACTAAAAAATTCCTAGGTTATATTAATTCATGTTAGTCTCTGCTAACGAGGTACGGTAAATAGAATATACAATTATTTATAAGGAGATGTTATGAAAAATCCGATAAAGA
This sequence comes from uncultured Coprococcus sp., assembly GCA_934270935.1. Taxonomy (GTDB): domain Bacteria; phylum Bacillota; class Clostridia; order Lachnospirales; family Lachnospiraceae; genus Coprococcus. The sequence goes on from CAKQQK010000065.1 coordinate 3,554, forward strand.
TCATATGGGTAGCGATAGGCTTTCTGTGTCTGGGACTTGGCACAGTGGGGATAGTTCTGCCTATCCTGCCGACAGTTCCATTTTATATGGCAACGCTTTTCTGCTTTGCCAAGAGCTCAAAGAAGCTGCACGACTGGTTTATTGGAACAAACCTGTATAAGAAACATCTTGACAGCTTTGTGCAGAAAAGAGCCATGACATTTGCGACAAAATGCAAGATAATAGGGATGGTAACTGTCGTTATGGCGGTAGGCTTCATTTGTATGAAAAACGTTCCTGTGGGAAGAATATGTATAGCGGTTGTGTGGGCATGCCACATACTATACTTTTTCCTTAGAGTGGGAACCGTGAAGCCGGGGGATTTGCAGCGATATGAATAAAAAAACAAATAAAATAGAAAAGAAGCGACAGAAAGAGCAGTATGTCGTGGATGAGATGATCCGGCTGTATTGCCGGAAAAATCACAAGACGGCATGGCGGCTTGGGAGTGATGATAATATGTGTTCGGAGTGTCAGGCACTTTCCGAGTATGCAAAGCTCAGGAGTCAGAACTGTCCGTTTATGGAGGAGAAGACCTTCTGCTCAAATTGCAGGGTACATTGTTATAAGCCGGAGATGCGGGAGAAGATCAGGCAGGTCATGCGGTTTTCGGGACCTAGGATGCTGTTTTATCATCCGATATTGGCGATATGGCATCTGATCTGCAGTTTCAGTGAGAAGAGGAAGGTTAATAGCAAAGATAAAATGCAGTTTTAAATAGACTGTTGTTCGAAGATAAAGGGTAATAATGTATGATTAAGACAAGACTTGTGGGACTGCTGTCCCATGCAAAGAAATATATAGTGTATACGATACTGTGGCAGTGGCTGGCGCTGTTCTCACAGATCGCAGCGGTGTTTACCATAGCGGGACTTATAGAGGCGGCAGTGAACCACAGCATAGACGCTGCACGTGTGCAGAGGGCGGCTTTGATTCTTGTGGCGGTTGTCCTTGTGAGACTTCTGTGTGAGAAGATGGGGGCAAGGTCATCGTACATGGCGTGCGTGGATGTCAAGAGAGTGCTCAGGGAAAAGATATATGATAAGCTGTTAAGGCTCGGTGCGTCATACAGAGATCACGTGTCCACAGCGGAGATAGTACAGGTGTCCACGGAGGGAGTGGAGCAGCTTGAGACATATTTCGGCAAATACCTCCCTCAGCTATTCTACAGTTTACTGGCTCCGGTCACGTTGTTTATCGTGCTGTGCAGGGTGAGCCTCAAGGCGAGCGTTGTCCTGTTGATATGCGTTCCGCTCATACCTATATCCATAGTGGTGGTTCAAAAGATCGCAAAGAAGCTCCTGAACAAGTACTGGAGCGTGTATACCGGACTTGGCGATTCGTTCCTTGAAAATCTCATGGGACTCACGACTCTCAAGATATATCAGGCTGATGGTCAGAAGGCCGATGAGATGGATGCTGAATCACAGAGGTTTAGGAAGATCACCATGAAGGTGCTAACTATGCAGCTCAACTCCACAAGCGTCATGGACATCGTGGCGTATGGCGGTGCGGCTGTCGGTATGGTGGTTGCACTTTCAGAATTTGCAAATGGAGCGCTGTCTGTATCGGGCACGCTCTCGATTATTTTGCTTGCAAGTGAGTTCTTCCTTCCACTGAGACTTCTCGGCTCGTTCTTCCACATCGCCATGAACGGTATGGCGGCAAGTGACAAGATATTCAGGATACTGGATATGGAGGAGCCTGATGATGGGGGAAGTGTGCTTCCAGATGGTGCGCTTGATATAGAGTTTTCGGATGTGCATTTCTCATATGGAAGCGGTGGTCTTGACGGAAATCGAGTAGCTCAGTCGGAGACTGATGACAAAACAGGTGCACAGAGAGCAGATTTTGGCAATACATCTGACGCTGATGGTGGTGCTAGAAATACTGAAGACAAAAAGACCATGGGTGTCACTTACGGAGATACGGATTCAAATAGAGAAATATTAAAGGGCATAAACCTTTCCCTGCCTGCTGGACACTTCATATCGCTGGTTGGCGAGTCGGGCTGCGGCAAGAGTACCATAGCTGGAATATTGTCGGGGAGAAATAAAGGATATGCAGGAAGTGTGACCATAGGTGGAATGGAGCTGTCGGATATCAATGAGACAGATCTCATGAAGCATGTCGTCCTTGTCCGTCATAACAGCTATCTGTTTGCTGGAACAGTAGCGGACAATCTGAGGATGGCAAAGCGGAATGCAACGGATGAGGAGATGTGGAACGTTCTTGAGAAAGTAAACCTGAAAGACTTTATTGCCTCTGAGGATGGACTTGACACGGTGATCCAGGAGAAGGCAGGGAATCTGTCGGGCGGACAGAGCCAGAGGCTTGGAATTGCCAGGGCACTTCTTGCAGATGCCCCTGTGTATATATTTGATGAGGCGACAAGCAATATAGATGCCGACAGCGAAGAGATAATCATGAATGTTATACATGAGATGGCGCAGACGAAGACGATTCTGCTTATATCACACCGTCTGGCAAATGTGACTGGCTCTGATAAGATATATATGCTCAAAGATGGTGCCATAGCGGAGAGCGGTACACATGATGAGTTGATGAAATTTGATGGCAGCTACAGACATCTGTATGAAAGACAGATGGCACTTGAAAATTATGGAGGAAGAATGTCAGAGAAAGCAGCTTCAGAGAGATTAAATTTGGAGAAAGCAGCTTCGAAGAAAGTAGATTCAGATAAAACAACTTCTGACTCCCTGGATAAGGAGGTGCAGCGATGACATCATTACCGGAAAATAAACAGCCGAAGAGGAGAAGTGCAGTACAGGTCATGGGAAAGCTGATCGGGTTGGTAAAACCTCTCATACACATCATGCTTGCGGCGATAATACTCGGAACAGTGGGTTATCTGTGTGCTATTTTCCTTACCATATTTGCAGGAAAGGCAGTGGTTACTGTCATGCAGGGGCACAGCGTAAAACGGATCATGACGATCATGGTGGTGATCGCTGTGAGCCGTGGAATACTCCACTATGTTGAACAGTACTGCAATCATTTCATAGCATTTAAGCTGCTTGCGATCATCAGACACAAGGTATTTGCAGCGCTGAGGAGACTGTGTCCGGCAAAGCTTGAGGGCAGGGATAAGGGAAACCTCATATCCATAATCACAACGGATATCGAACTTCTGGAAGTATTTTATGCGCACACGATATCGCCTATCGCCATAGCGATACTCACATCTCTTATAATGGTCGTGTTCATAGGTAGATATCACGTGTATGCCGGAATTCTGGCATGCGCCGCATATATTGTGGTGGGACTCATCATACCTCTGTGCAACGGACGCAGAGGCGGAGATGACGGAATGGGTTTCAGAAGTGGATTCGGAGAGCTGAACAGCCATGTCCTCGACAGCCTGCATGGTCTTGATGAGACGATACAGTATGGATATGGCGACGTGAGAAAGAGCCAGATGACAGATAAGGCCGGTAAGCTTGCCGGCATACAGCGCAGACTGAATGGCGCGGAGGGAACCCAGAGAGCAGTCACAAATATGGTGATACTGCTTGCGTCATTTGGCATGCTTGCACTTACCCTTGGACTTTATCAGAAGGAAATGCTTGATATAGAGGGTGTGATAGTGTGCACGGTGGCGATGATGGGATCATTTGGTCCGGTGGTTGCTCTGGCAAGCCTGTCAAATAACCTGAATCAGACGCTGGCAAGCGGTGAGAGAGTCCTGTCCCTGCTTGAGGAAGAGCCGGTGGTGGAAGAGATTCCAGATAGAACCGTAAAAGAGATGAAACCTGAGAAAATCTCGGGGGGCGAACAAAAGTCGGTGCCGCAAAAAACAGTGGATGTTGGGACTGAGGCAGCAAACGGCAATGTTTATGAAAATACGTCGCTTAACAGTAATAACAAGGCATACAGCGCAGAGGCAAGGCATATTACATTTTCTTATGACGGGCAGCAGAATATCCTCGATGATTACTCTGCGGAATTTGCACCAGGAAAGATCACTGGTATACATGGACCGAGCGGCTGTGGCAAATCCACACTGCTAAAACTTCTCATGAGATTCTGGAAGACAGATAAAGGCGATGTGATGGTGGCTGGCAGAGATGTCGATGAGATACCTACGACGGCTCTCAGGGATATGGAGAGCTATGTGACACAGGAAACACATTTGTTCCATGACTCCATAGCTGCAAATATCGCCATAGGCAAGCCGGGGGCATCCATGGATGAGATTGTAGAAGCAGCAAAGAAGGCATCGATCCATGAATTTATAATATCACTTCCACAGGGGTACGACACGCAGGTGGGAGAGCTTGGAGATACACTTTCGGGCGGTGAAAAGCAGAGGATTGGAATAGCCAGAGCCTTTCTGCATGATTCGCCGATCATCCTCATGGATGAGCCGACCTCCAATCTGGATTCTCTCAACGAGGGAATCATACTCAGGTCGCTCTCTGAGGAGGCGGAAGAGAAAACGGTGATACTGGTATCCCACAGGGCATCCACGATGAGCGTGTGCGATGTTGTGTATGATGTTTGATTTGACATTGTGCTCAAAAAAATAATGACATAGGGTATTAACAATACAAAATGGTAAAAATGACGGCGTCACTGCGTTAAGCGGTGGCGCCGTTTTGTAAACTTTTTTGCATTTGAATTACAAAAGGTTTTATGTCCAAATGGATTATCCGTGTCTGTTTTGGTATGGATATGAACGCCTCACCGTGATATTATACGAAAAGGTTAGTTAGAACTAACGCAAAGGAGACTATATATAGTGAAAGTAAACGATATTGCACAGCTTGGAAGCAACGTGAAGACCATAGTGAGGAATGAGAACTGCTCAGTGCTCATGCTGTCTGATGCCACGGGTGAGGGCGTCATGACGGTGTATCAGGTAATGCCGGGAGTGATGATCTGTTTCTCAGACATGCATATGGAGAAATGTGCTTCAGAGTTCGAACTTAGAAATGACAGAAAAGTATTCTGTATGGATCACTGCCGTGAGGGCAGGATAGAGATGGAAGTTCTGCCCGGGGTGTTCAGCATCATGCAGGAAAATGAGCTGAGACTGGACAACAGGGAGAACCACAAGGGAACCTCATATTACCCCCTCAGACATTATCACGGTGTGAGCGTGTTCATGGATGTGGATGAGACACAGCATACGTTAGATGAGATGTTTCATGGATTTTCCGTGGATATTGCGGAACTCCGTCAGCGTTACTGCAGTCAGGATAAGCCGTATGTCATAAGGAATGACGAGGGGCTTGCCAGCATCATATCAAGCCTTTATCAGAGAAATCTTACAAGGCCGGAGATCGCCGAGTCCAGGGAGTATTATCAGATGAAGGTGGTTGAGATGCTGCTTTATCTTGAAGTTATGACGGCGGAGAGCAGCAGGGAGATAAAGCCGTATTACTACAAGACACAGATGGAGAAGATCAAGGCGGTGCATGAGAAGATAACCGGAGATCTGGAAAACAGATACACCATTGATGAGTTGTCAGCTATGTATGATATGCCTGCGACCACCATGAAGAAATGTTTCAGGGAGGTGTATGGAGATTCCATTTACTCATATCAGAAGAGGTACAGGATAAATGTTGCAGCGAGCATGCTGATTCAGGACGAGAGCATGGAGATCCAGAAGGTTGCTGCTGCAGTTGGGTATGAGAATCCTGGCAAATTCTCCACGGCATTTCGAAGCATCATGGGTGTTCCTCCTGCGGAATACAGGGTAAAAAAGCAATAGGAAAGATGGTGAAAATGATATGGCAGAACAGAAAAAAGAAAACTGGCTGAAGACACTTATCAGCTACACGGATGGCAGCGGTCGGAGAATGATGATCTCCATCGTGCTGTCCATCATCAGCGTTGTGGGTGGTCTTGTCCCGTATTATTGCATATACAGGGGTGCGGACCTGTACATAAGAAATATGGACAATGTCCCTACGTCTGATATTGTCAGATGGTGCCTCATGGCACTGCTTTTCTACGTGGTGAAGATAGTGTGTTTCTCGGCATCAACATGGACGTCTCATATAGCGGCGTATCACATCCTTGAGGGACTGAGACTCAGACTCACAGACAGATTCCTTCATGCGCCGCTTGGTGATGTGGAGGGACACAGCATAGGTGAGATCAAGAGCATTATGGTGGAAAAGATTGAGAATATGGAGCCCCCTCTGGCGCACATGATCCCGGAGGGAAGCGGACATTTGCTTCTTCCGATCATAAGCATTGCGGCTCTGTTTGTCATTGACTGGCGTATTGCGCTGGCATCACTGGTCACAGTTCCGCTTTCCATGGTGTTCATGATACTCACCATGGTGATAAGCGGCAAGAGCTTCGCCCAGTATGACAAGTCAAATGCGTACATGAACAGCACAATAGTTGAGTACATAGAGGGTATAGAGGTCATCAAAGCATTTGGAAGATCTGGAACTTCGTATGAAAAGTATGCAAAGGCAATTCTTGACTACAAGAAATTCGTAGTGAAATGGCTGTCGTCCACATGGCTTACGATGAAGATGACATTTGCACTGTTCCCATCAACACTTCTCGGAACACTCCCGGTCGGATTGTATCTGACCATCCACGGACAGATCACAGTATCACAGCTTCTGCTGGCGGTCATGCTGTCTATGTCAATGGTGACGTCATTTGCCAAGATAGAGGTTGTTCATAGAGGGCATAAGGGAGATGAAGTACAACATCGAGAGCGTTCAGGGGCTGCTTAATATGAGAGAGCTGCCTGAGCCTAAGCAGAATGCAGTTGTAAATGGCTCAGATATCAGATTGTCAAATGTCCACTTTTCATATACAGGTGACGAGAAGGACGAGGTGCTTCACAGCATAGATCTCGACATGCCTGCCGGAAGCTATACAGCACTTGTTGGCCCTAGCGGTGGAGGCAAGTCAACGGTTGCCAAACTCATATCGAGATTCTGGGATGTCACGGATGGAGAGATAACCATAGGCGGTGTAAATGTAAAGAATATGCCGCTGGAACAGTTATCCAGTATGGTGAGCTTTGTCACACAGGACAATTTTCTGTTCAGATGTTCCATCCTGGAGAATATACGGCTTGGAAATCCGTCTGCCACAGATGAGCAGGTGAAGGAGGCAGCGAGAAAGGCGTGCTGTGAGGAATTCATAGATAAGCTGCCGATGGGGTATGACACACCAGCTGGTGAGGCGGGCAAACGCCTGTCGGGCGGTGAGAAACAGAGGATAGCCATTGCCAGAATCATGCTAAAGAATGCGCCTATAGTCATTCTCGATGAGGCAACGGCATTTACCGATCCGGAAAATGAGGACAAGCTGCAGCGGAGCATAGAGGCACTCACGAAGGACAAGACACTGCTTGTCATTGCACACAGATTGTCTACTATAGCGGACGCTGATCAGATCGTGGTTCTTAAAAACGGACGCATAGAGGCGAAGGGAGAGCAGGAAGAGCTGCTTGAGAACTGTCCTCTCTACGCGAGAATGTGGCAGGCTCATGTGGGTGCAAGACACTGGGCTGTCGGCGGTCAGAAAGGAGGCGAGACGGTATGTTCGGAACAGTAAAGAGGATCATAAACTGGTGCGGTACGTTCAAAAAGAACCTGTATATAGGATTTGTGTTCTCGTTCTTCTCAGGCTGGTTTGCTGCCATGCCAGTGATATGGGCTGCATACATAGTAGGAAAGATCGTGGAAAAGAGCGGTTCAAATGAGACTATAAGCACCGCGTGGGTTGGCAGGAGTATAGGAATACTGCTCGTGTTCATCTTCCTGAGATTTCTGTTTGACTACCTGAGAGCCAGATTTCAGGAGGCGATAAGCTATGAGCTGATAGCCAGGGACAGACTGGCTGTTGGAGATGCCATGAAGAGAGTGTCCCTTGGATATTTTCAGAATATGAATACAAGTACGATACTCAACTCGATAACCACAGGACTTCACACTCTGGAGGGAATGGGAATCCGTATGATAGACAATTTTGTGGGTGGTTATCTGAACTTTGTCTGTATACTTCTGTGGCTGACATATATCAATTGGAGAGCGGGAGCTATCTCAGTGGCAGGCGCCGCTGTGTCATTTGTATTCCTTCTCGTCATATCCAGGTACAGTACAAAGAATGCGCCGGTTCTTGCGGAGGCAAATAAGGATCTGACCGGAGCAACGCTGGAATATGCCAGAGGACTTGCGGTTGTCAAATCGTTTGGCAGGGCCGGGGCTTCCATGGATGCCATGAGAAAGGCGTGCAGGGATAGCCGAGATATAAATCTCAAGATCGAGTGGGGATATATTCCGTTCAATGCGCTGCATCTGCTTGCATTGAAGACGGCAAGTGTATGTATTGCCATAAGTGCATTTTATCTTGGTGCATCAGGGCAGATCGGTTTTACAGAGGTAATTCTTATGGTGCTTCTGTCGTTTCACGTATTTGGATCGCTGGAGCCAATATCGGACAGCGCCCATGTGCTTGCGATCATAGACGATGCATTTGATCATCTGGATGCGCTGACTGGGGAGTCGTTCATAGACTCAGATGGCAAGGATATAGATATACACAGCTACGACATAGAATTCGACCATGTGGACTTCTCGTATGGAGAGGGCGCAGACCGTAGACAGGTACTGCACGATGTGAGTTTTAAGATACCTCAGAATACGGTGACAGCCATAGTCGGACCGTCGGGAAGCGGCAAATCCACCATCTGTAATCTGATAGCCAGATTCTATGATGCGGACGACGGAAGTGTGAGGGTCGGCGGACACGACGTGAAGGAGTTCACATGTGACAGCCTGCTGTCAAATATGTCCATGGTATTCCAGAATGTATATCTGTTCAATGACACGATAAGAAATAACATCTGTTTTGGAAAGCCGGATGCCACAGAGGATGAGATGATCGCTGCGGCGAAGAAGGCGTGCTGTCATGACTTCATCATGGCGCTGCCGGACGGATACGACACTGTGATCGGTGAGGGCGGTAGCAGCCTGTCCGGAGGAGAAAAACAGCGAATCTCAATAGCCAGAGCGATACTCAAGGATGCTCCGATCATCATACTGGACGAGGCGACGGCCAGCGTTGATCCGGAAAATGAGCATCTGATACAGGCAGCCATATCTGAGCTGACAAAGGGCAAGACAATAGTGACCATAGCCCATAGGCTTGCAACTATAGAGCAGGCAGATCAGATACTTGTGGTGGATGACGGGCAGATAGTCCAGAGTGGAACCCACAGTGAGCTGGCAAATGTACCGGGAAGGTACAAAGACTTTGTAGACATAAGAAGGAGATCAGAAGGATGGAAAATATCGTAAACACTAAAAAACTCTCAGGCAGGGACCTCATTACTATAGGTATTTTCTCTGCAATATATTTTGTGCTTAATCTTGCGGCTATGATAACTGGTTTTGTCCCGGTGCTTTGGCTGCTGCTTCCGGGAGTTGCCGGAATCGTGACCGGAATACCGTTTATGCTGATGGAGTCCAAGGTGAGGAAGCCGGGTGCCATACTTATCATGGGCGCGATCACGGCGCTGCTTTACTTTGTGACAGGCCAGTTTACCGTGCTGCTGCTCATCACATTTGCTGTGGCATGTATACTGTCAGAGGTATACAGAGCGGTGACGAAGTATGACAACAGCTTCGTACATATGATGATATCATTTGTCATATTCTGCTATGGAATGCTCGGATCACCACTGGCGATCTGGGTGTACAGAGACAGCTTCCTGGATCAGATCAGGCAGAACGGAATGTCGGCTGAGTATGTTGACTCTCTTTCAGGATTTATTTCAACACCTATGCTCATTGCACTTTGTGTATCTCCAATTATAGGAGGGCTTATCGGCGCGGTGATAGCAAAGGGACTGTTCCGCAAACATTTCAAGAAGGCAGGAATAATATGATGAAAAGCAGAGCATTGATAAAAAAACTGGATCCCAGAGCCGGACTGTGGCTGCTGGTGGCGGCAAATATCGGAATGTTCTGCGAGAAGAGTACAGAGCAGGGGAGCGTGCTTTCGGGCATGTTTCTCCTGCTCCTGCTGCTATACGGACAATACATGGCTGCGGTTAAGGGAGCAGTGCTTCTGGTATCATTCAGACTGCTTCTGAGATTTGTATTTCCGCTGTGTCCTGCGTGGGTAAATATGGTATTCCCAGTCATCATAAATTATACAGTCCGTATGATGCCGTGCATTCTGGCAGGCCTGCTCATAATCAGGACGTCGTCCATGCAGGAGATGATAGCGGCAATGAGGAAAATGCATCTCCCACAGGGGTTCATCATAGCAATGTCCACCACGTTCAGATATTTCCCTGCCATCCGTGAAGAATTCGTACATATAAGGTCGGCGATGAAGCTGCAGAACATACCATTTGTCAGCAGGCTTGAGTGTACGGTTGTGCCTCTTATGATGTCGGCGGTAAATACCTCGGATGAGATAGCAGCAGCGGCGGTGGCAAGGGGAATAGAAAATCCATGCCCAAAGAGCAGTGCCGTCCAGATCCGCATGAGCGGTATTGACTGGGTGCTCATGGCTCTGGTGACGGCGGGGGTTGCCATAGTGTTGGTGAAAATGTGAGGTGAGTAGTTATGATAAAACTTGAGAATGTAAACGTTCGTATACAGGAGCAGGATATTCTGTCGGATATCAATATTACCATAGACGATGGTGAGTTTATTCTGATCTGCGGTGACAGCGGATGCGGCAAGACCACCATGACAAAACTCATAAATGGCCTGATCCCTCACTTTGTGAAGGACGTGGAGGTGTCGGGAAGTGTGACGGTGTCCGGAAAAAATGTCGCCAGTACGGAAATGTACGAGATGGCGGAGATCGTGGGTTCGGTGTTCCAGAATCCAAAGACACAGTTCTTCCACACCAACTCCAGTGCGGAGATGGCATTTGGACTGGAGAACAGAGGTGATGATCCGGAGACAATAAGAAAGCGTGTGGCAGAGACTGTCAGGGAACTCGATATAGAAAAACTGGCAGACAGAAATGTATTTGCCATGTCGGGAGGAGAAAAGCAGCTTCTGGCATTTGCGTCTGTATATGCAATGGATCCAGAGGTGTATGTGCTCGACGAACCATCGGCAAATCTGGACGCCGTTGGCATAGAGAAGCTTTGCAGGAGACTTGAGGTGATAAAACGGGAAGGCCATACTGTGATCGTTGCAGAGCACAGACTTGCATGGCTCATGCCTCTGGCGGACCGCGTTTTGTACATGCGGGCTGGCAGGATAGAGAGAGAGTTCTCCAGAGATGAATTTATGCAATTGTCAGATGACAAGAGGATATCCCTGGGACTTCGGAGCATACAGATGGAGAATATCGAGATACCTGAACTTTTAAATGAGAGCAGAAAAGCTGATGATGTAAAAGCGAAATCTATAGATAGTGATACAGGCGAAAAGCGAAATGTGCAAGTATATGGCAGCTTTGGTAATTCAGATTTAGTTGTGAGGAATCTTTCATGCTATAGAAAAAAGAAAGAGATATTTGCCGGGATATCATTTGCCGCAAATGCCGGGGATATCATAGGTATAGTAGGAAGAAATGGTGCGGGAAAGTCCACTTTCTGCAATGTGATGTGCGGTCTGCTCCCAGAAAAATCCGGAGAGATAATATACGAGGGCAGAAAACTTGGGAAGAGGGCGAGAACAAAACTGTTTGGCATGGTTATGCAGGATGTAAATCATCAGTTGTTTTCGGACAGCGTGAAGAACGAATGTCTGCTGGCCGATGAGGATGCAACAGATGAGCAGATAAGTGAGATGCTGGGTGGATTTGACCTTGCGGAATTTGCTGAAAATCACCCTATGACATTGTCAGGCGGTCAGAGGCAGAGGCTTGCGGTGTGTCAGGCGGTCATGGGCGGAAAGAGACTCCTTATATTTGATGAGCCAACCAGCGGCCTTGACTACCGCCACATGTGCCAGGTGGGAGAATTGCTCAGGAAACTTGCAGCAGACGGACATATCATACTTGTGGTCACCCATGATTACGAGTTCCTGAACATGACGTGTGGCAGGTATATAAGTATAGACAGGTAGCCCTTATGTCGTATTTTGATACAAAAAGCTCGCAAAGTTGCAAAAAATGCCGAAAAAAGGTTGGAAAAGTTGCAAAAATCACCGCGAAAATGTTGGAAAAGTTGCAAAAAGTAACTATCATATGGGTAGAAAAGTTGCAAATTCGAGGAATGGGAGCAAGAACTATGAAGATAAAAATGTGCGGAATCACAACCCCGGCCGATGTAGCCGCGGTAAATGAGGTGCGACCTGATTATATAGGTATGGTGATGTATTTTCCGAAATCAAAGAGAAATGTCAGTGCGGATACTGCACGCATGCTGATTGCAGAACTGAGTGAGGATGTGCAGAAGGTTGCGGTAGTGGTATCCCCGGATGCGGAGCAGATTGCAGAGATTGCTGAGTTGGGATTTGATGTAATACAGATTCATGGACAGGCTAGCGATGAGCTTATAAAGAGTGCACATTTGCCTGTGTGGAAGGCTTTCAATGTGAAGGATATGGATATGTACCCACATTATCAAGACCTTTCAAATGTCACAGGTTATGTGTTCGATGCCGGTGAACCTGGAAGTGGCAAGACATTTGACTGGAACAGTCTGACGGATATCGACAGAGATGGAAGACTGTTTGTGCTTGCCGGAGGACTCACGCCGGATAATGTGGAGCGGGCGATAGAGCAGGTGCATCCTGACGTAGTTGATGTGTCATCCGGGATAGAGTATGATGAGGTCGACGGCATTCAAAAACCGGGCAAGGATCCGGAGAAGATGCGCCGGATGAAGAGGAATACCGCTGCTTGGCAGATTTCTGGTAAATCTGATAATTGATTCTCGCTAATCACAGTCAAAATGGTGAAAAAGATACAAAATTGTATCTAAATCAACATTTATCAAGCAAAAAGGGATAAAGTTCGTTGAGACTTTATCCTTTTTGCTTGAAGTTGTGGTTTTAGCGATATTTATATGCACTTATTTTGAAATTGCATTCCGGAATAGAAAAACGTTGTGTTGTATAATCTTTGGAGACATTGTTCTTTTTCGTGAGATAAACTTAATTTAGCAATAATTTTGTATCCACATTAGGGTCTACATTAGGATCTACATTAAGATATAAAGTCTAATATAGACAAATGTGATATTATCTCGCACGCATGGTAAACTCAAATTCCCACTCATCCTCGTCAAATCTATACTTCTCATCAAGCTCCGGACCGCAGCTGTTGGAGCCGATACCGTTCTGGCGGTAGTCGATACACAGAACAGACTTATCACTCTCAGGAAGCTCATAGTTGTGGGCTGCATTGGTCAGTTCCTCTGCGGTGTAAGGCGACGCATTCATGGAGAATGGCGCTGCGGATGTCACGGTTATGCTGTGGGCAGTTGTGGCTGCAATCGTGCCGGCTGTCTGCGTATTGTAGCTGCTCTGATATGGTGAATTGTCAGCAGAGCTGTTTTTGTCAGAACTATGCTTGTCAGAACTGTCGTTTGATCCAGGGGCGCTGATCTGGACATAGCTGCAG